>JAMCWS010000050.1 GCA_023480605.1 bacterium | reverse complement strand
GGGACGCGGCCGGCGCGGGCGTCGGCCATGACGCGGTCGATCGTTTCGGGCTGCGTGAGCAGATCGATGCAAAGCCGCTGGGGGCCGCGGATCGGCGCCAGGATGTCCATGTTGGTGTGCAGGTCGATCGAGCCGATCAGCATTTTGCCGGCCATGCGTTCGGCGGCGCGCCGGTTGAGCTCGATCATGCGCCGCCAGAGGGGATGATCCTCGCGCAGGCGCAACGGCGAAGCCTCGTCCCAATCCTCGACGAAAGGCTTGGACCAGTTGGTGTCGGGCGAATCGGGCGACCAGGCCAACTCGGCGCCGCAGAAGACGGCCACTTCGTCGGGTCCGAAGCTGGGGAAAAAGGACGGGAACGCCTCGCCGCCCCAGAACGTGGCCTCGGCGGCGGCCAATTCACGGTCGATGATTTCCTCCAGCGGCGCGTGCACTTTTTCGTGGTAATGGCAACGCGGGCGCGCGGGACGGGGCACGCCGGCGCGCGGGGCGCTGACCGAAACGACCGGCCGGTCGATCAGGTCGCCGGCGTAGTAGGCCTCCCAGCGCCGGGCGGCCTCCTCGGCGTCGGGCTTGAACGCCAGCGGCGGCACCCGTCGCGGCCGGGTGGTCTGGGGGGATTGCGATTCGGCGGACGTGCTCATCATGACTCCTCTGGGCGAAATGTCAATGCATCGCCCCCATCAAAACCCAACTCGTGGGCAACAATCAAGTCCGCCCCGCGGCGGATCGCGGCCGGATCGATCGCTCCTTGATTGCCGGTCGCCGGGGGTGCGTAAATGAAAAGACGGAACGGCCGGTCCGCGGCGAGAGAGAGGGGAAGTAACGCCATGCCGGCCCGGAACCGGTGATCTTCCGGCGACTTTTGGCACGCATCTTGTATAACCACCTGCCGAGCGCCCCCAACAGCCGTTGGGCAAGAGGCGAGTATTCAATCAAGGAGAACCCCATGGAAGCAAAAGACTGCAAGACGCCGCAGGACGTCGTCAAGGTTGTCCAAGAACAGGGAGTCAAGGCCATCGACTTCAAATTCATGGACTTCCCGGGACTGTGGCAGCATTTGACGGTGCCATCGACCGCACTAAGCGAAGACTCCTTCACCGAAGGGGTCGGCTTTGACGGATCCTCGATCCGCGGCTGGCAGTCGATTCATGAGTCCGACATGCTCATGATGCCCGACCCGGCCACGGCGATGATCGATCCGTTCTGCGAAATCAAGACCCTCTCGCTGGTCTGCAACATCGTCACCCCGATCACCAAGGAAAAATACACCCGCGACCCGCGCAACATCGCCCTCAAGGCCGAGGCTTACCTCAATTCCACCGGCATCGGCGACACCTCCTATTTCGGCCCCGAAGCCGAGTTCTTCATCTTCGACGACGTGCGCTTCGACACGGCCGCCAACAAGAGCTTCTACAGCGTCGACTCGATCGAAGGCCAATGGAACTCGGGCCGCGACGAAAAACCCAACCTCGGCTACAAGCCCCGTTACAAGGAAGGCTATTTCCCCACCCCGCCGGGCGACCACTTCATGAACCTGCGCAACGAAATGATGATGACCCTCATGGAGTGCGGCATTCCGATCGAGGCTCAGCATCACGAAGTCGCCACCGGCGGCCAGTCCGAAATCGACATGAAATACGACCGCCTCACCCACCAGGCCGACAAACTGATGCTGTTCAAATACGTCATCAAGAACGTGGCCAACAAGTACGGCAAGACGGTCACCTTCATGCCCAAGCCCCTCTTCGGCGACAACGGGTCGGGCATGCACACCCACGTGTCGATCTGGAAGGGCGGCAAGAACCTATTCGCGGGCAACAGCTACGCGGGGATGAGCGAACTCGGCCTGCACTTCATCGGCGGCCTGATCAAGCACGCCGGCGCCATCCTGGCCTTCGCGGCCCCCTCGACCAACTCTTACAAGCGCCTGGTGCCGGGCTACGAGGCGCCCATCAACCTGGCCTACAGCCAGCGCAATCGCTCGGCCGCCATCCGCATCCCGATGTACAGCCCTTCGGAGAAAGCCAAGCGCGTCGAGTTCCGTCCGCCCGACCCCTCCTGCAATCCGTACCTGACCTTCAGCGCCATCCTGATGGCCGGCCTCGACGGCGTGATGAACAAGATCGATCCGGGCGACCCGCTCGACAAGAACATTTACGACCTGCCGGCCGAGGAAGCCAAGCTGATCAAGAAGGTGCCCGGCTCGCTCGAAGATGCCCTGGCGGCCCTCGAAGCCGATCACGACTTCCTGCTGCGCGGCGACGTGTTCACCGAGGACGTGGTCGAACACTGGGTTGAATACAAGATGAAGCACGAGGTGGACGCGGTCCGGCTGCGGCCGCATCCTTACGAATTCGCCTTGTATTTCGACATCTGAGCGCGCGCATCCCCCGCGCCGAGTGCCGGGGCCGAAGCAATCCGTCCGGCGGGAGGACGGTGCGGCCTGAGGCGGAGCCGCTTGTGGAGTTGCCCACAAGCGGCTTCACTTTTACGCGCCCCGCGCCTCGCGCGCCGTTATATGCAATGCGATCCCCATATCAAATGGGCCTGTCAATCCTGGTTACGCTCTTCGGGAATTTCCATATCCCTTCGCCGCTTATAATTACAGTATTGCCGTTAGTAGAACAGCGGCAATGATCGACTTTGGGGATTTCCTACAATTCCGTAAGATGCGGCGCCGTATTGCCGGCGGCCGCGGAGATTTGGCCCCGCCATCGCCGCCGTTGCCGCGGGCAAACGGCACCGAAATCCCGTGACCGGTCGGATATCCTACGCAACGGTAGGAAACAGTGTGGCGAACCGACCATCTGGTAGGTTCGCGCGCATGGCGCGGCCTCCGCCACGCCGGGCTTCCGGCCGCCCGCCGTCCATCAGGTCGTCAATCGGAGGGCGCGATATAGACACGCTGCAAAAAACTCGCCTCGAGCGGCGCATGATCAGAACGCAGCAACCTCCAGGCCAGATGGTTTTGTCGCAGCAGATCGAGAGTCGCGAAATCCATGCTCAACGGAATCTCGTTATTGTGACGCGAACCGAATTCAACATGCCGATGACATTATCCCCCCGTGGCGTCCCCGACATTGCCGGATCATGCCGGCTCGTGATCGTTTCCTGCATTCTTCAACCGCCGCTCCCAACGAGTCGCCCCTTCGGCGTCGGTGACGGTAACCGGCATCGCCAATCCGCATCGTAGCGGGCGCCTGCTTCCGCGCCACTTCGGCTCTGCTATGAATTCGCGGTCATGATGCGAACCGCATTGGATTCCTTTTTACGCCAGCCGTCGGGATAGTCCCGGAAGCATCGGATCGCCTCGTGGTAAGCCAGAACATTCTCCCAGTTTACCTCTTCGGTGAGCGTATGGCACGGCGCGGCGATGTAGCCGCCGCCCGGGGCCATGACTGCAAGCGTCTTGCGGACGCCCTCCCTCACATCGGCCGGATCCCTGCACGCCAGTACGCTCTGGGCGCCGATGCCGCCCCAGAAAACAATGTCTCGGCCGAACTCGCGCTTGAGGAAGCCGATGTCCATCGTCTCGGCCTGAACCGCTTCCAGGATGTCCACGCCGATTTCAATCAGGTCGCGCACGAGCGGCGTCACGTGACCGCAGCAATGGAATGCCACTTTGACTCCCGGCCCGAGCGCTTTCAGATGCTCGATCAGTATCCGGTGGCGCGGGCGATACCAGTAACGATAATCCGCGGGACTCATGATCAGCGAGCGCTGGGTGCCCAGGTCGTCGCCGATCCAGACGACATCCACGCCGCATATCACCCAGGCGCCATAGACCGCCATTTTCCATTGCGTCAGGCGGTCGAGCATTTCGCCAAATCGTTTCGGATCCAGATATGGCATGGTCAGCGTGTCCACGTCGCCGAACCATCGCTTGGCTTCTTCGAAAATGCCCCGTTGGTAACCGCTGGCCACCACGAAGTCCTGTTCAATAAAACGGCGAACCGCCTTCGCGGCTTCGTCGATCTCCGCCGCGGTGGGCGAAGGAGTCCAATCCCAAACCGGCACGCCCGATGGACAGGGCGCGATCGGAAATCCGGTTGACGGCCGAATGTCATGACCGAAGTAGGCGTGCCAATCGACGTTGGGATCCCCCGTCCAATCGCGCAGGCGCTGCACGATTTCGCCGCAGACGCGCATGTTGAACGGCACCCGGTCGGGCTCTTCATGCCGCAGGGCCGTAAAGACGCGTTCCCTCGAGTTCATCGTTCGTCGTTTCCTTGTTCGCCCGGATCCCCATATTCGATTCTACCCATAAACTTCATCCACAATTTTTCGGATGAGCCGAACCCAGTCGCGAATCCGATTCGGGTCGCCCTGGACCGTGTGCACGTCCTTGAGTGTGATATCCACATGGCAGCCGTTGGCCCGGCAGGCTTCCAGATCGTGCTTCACGATCCGGCGGATGCGGGCCTCGTCGAAACCGTAACTGACCATGTCGGCGGGGCTCGGTCGATAACTGAAAACATATTGATCGCCGATTTGCTCGGCGCAGCGGGCGGCGTTGGCGCTCGGCGCCACGCCGATGCGTCGCAGATTAGGGATCCGGCGCAATATGTCGATCTTGTTGGTCAGATCTTCGCAGCACCCGTAGGCCACCAGCCCGAAATGCCTGAGGATGGGGATTTGGTATTGCAAGAGGAATTCATCGTGCTGAGCGGGGGAGACGGCGGTGTATTCCTGTCCGGCCATGAAGGCCCAGAGATCCTTGCGCCGGCAGGCCACGTTGGGCGCCGGGTCGGGCAATTCCGGAGCGTAGGGCATGGCCTGGTTTTGATGGGCGCATAGATTCCAATCGCCGGCCTGTTCGGCCTGTTCGTGAGTTCGCAGCACGCCGTCGCGCATGAACGCCAGCAGCCGATGAAGTCCCTCGGGGTTATACATCATGTCGAGCATGATGTTTTCGATGCCGCGCATATACCCCAGTTCGGTCGATATATCGCCCGACCACATGCGGTAGGCGGGCGCACGGTCGAGCGCGATGGGCAAAATATCGCCAAAAAGGTCCTGCAGGTAATCGACACGCCGGGTGGTTGCCGCCTCATCGATCTCGTGCCAGGGGACGCGGAGCTTCGAAAGGTCATCCAGGTCCTTTAAGGCATAGTCGATCTTGAATGAACCTCCCTTGTCTTCGGTGCGATGCCGCTCGATCGTCACACCCCAGCCATTGCATTGATAACTCGGATGCGCGGCGAGCCAGGGATGAAAAACTGAATCATCGTTGAAAATGCTACGGAAAAGCAGCCATTGAAGATGATCTTCATAGTTGCGCAGCATCGGATCGCCGCAGAGGCATTCGCGCGACATCTCTTCCCGCCATGCAAAGCAACTGACATATATCAGCGGCCGAACGCTTCGTCTGTCGTGGAGCCGCCGCCAGTCGCTGCGCCGCCGTTCCTGACCGGGTTCGGCGCACTGCGCGGCATACCGTTTCGCCAGGTCGCGTACGATACGCTCATCATCGGTAAATTGCCTGACTGGCATGGCCCGATCCTCCTTATGATTTTGCGTCGGCGTCCCCGGCGGGAGTCCGTCACGGCACAGGCAAAACTTTGCGCGGCATATGCCTGCCGGCCTTTATCGATCCATCCCAGGTGGCTTACTGGTGATGTGCGTCTCACCTGATTACGAATCGATCATTCCACCGGGGGCACGTAAAAGCAAGTGATAGGGCCCGCCTGCCATCGCCACCGTAAGGGCCAGCCCCCCAAACCTCGCCTTGTCGCGAGAAGAGGCCGCTGTGTAACTGAGGCGCAGTCTTTTAGCGCCCCACGGGCCTGCCCTTGCGTCCGCGAAGGCAACAGGCGCCGCATGGTATAAACTGCCCGTGTTCGATGGTGATCTTATCGCCCGGCCGCCTGATTGGATGTGGAGCCCGTTCCGTTACAACCCACCAGCCCCCCCACCGCCAGGTAGCAAGCCGGAACGAGATAAAACGCCGTGCGCAGGCTGCCCGAGTGATTGCCGATGTATCCCATCAGCCAGGCGAACACGCCGCAGCCGGGCACACCCGCGCAGGAGAGCAGAATAAACAACATGGTGGTATCGACTCCGGGCAGGCGGTCGGCGCTATAACTTTGGATGCTGGGCCAGAATGGCGCGGTGGCGACGCCCGACAGGAATAGCAACGCAAACAACGATGGCAGCCGTGCCGCCCAGGGGATAAACAGGGTGACGGCCACGCCGGCCATCGCCGACCAGACGATCAGCGGCTTTAATTGGTGTTGCCTGATCAGATAGCCCCAACCGGTCCGCCCCAAAACCATCCCCCCGGCGAAACAGGCCGTGCCGAATCCGCCGGCCCAGGCCGAATCCACGAAATTCAAGCGAATATAACTGGCACACCAGAAGGTCAGACAGAACTCCCCGCCGCCGGCAAATGCCATCGCGGCGAAAAACACCCAGAAGCGCCCGGCCCGACATATTTCGGCCGCATGGCCTCGTATGGTTTTCCAATGGATCGGCGCGGGATGTTCGGGATAGCGATGCGCGGGCGATTCGGGCAACAAAAGTCCCGCCGCCGCCAGGCTGCTGAGCGCCGCAACACCCGCAAGCAGGAAGCGCCACGAGATCCCAAGCGACATCAACCCTCCGGAAAACAACACCGTCACCAGCACCCCGATCGACCAGAATGAATGCGAAAAGTTTATATAACGGCCTGGTTCCACGGGATGCAGGTCTTGTACGAATGGCGTACCCAGCCCCTCGATGACGCCTTCGCCAATCCCCGCCACCATCAGAGCAAGCAATAGGATGACATAGACGGGGGCCGCGGCGCACAGCGCGATGCCGACGCCCATCAGCGCCACGGCCCCGCCAAACATGCGGCGCTTGCCCCATCTCCCGGCCGCAAAGCCGCACAAAAGCATCGCCGCCACCATCGAGATCGTCCGGCCCAGTTGCAGCGCTCCGCCGGCGGTCATTCCCCCCGACTCAAGCGAAAAACCCAGATCGCGCGCCAGAGACACCAGGCCCACGGGAATCACCATCGAACCGGCCGCATAGGCAAAGAAACTGTTGAAGGTGGCGTAATCGTATCGTCCGAATGTCATCCGCCGGGAGGAATTTGATCGCATTGGACCGTCATTTCAAGTGTGGCTAACCAAGCCATTTGAGTCGCTTGATCCTGAGGGAGATCGTCCCACTGTATTGCGTCAAATGCAAGGAACTGGCAATCCCAAACGATATCGCAGCGCCAAATCCCGCGGTGTCGTCTTTTCCCGCCAGCCTGGGATACCCGCCGAATCTTCCGGCCGCTCCACGGATTGGGCGGCCGTCATCGGGCGCGTCGGGCGCAATCCTGGCCGGGCGGCGGCGGATTTGCGAGATGTCTATCAAATGAAAGCTTGAACTCCACGTGATTTTCGACACTTTGGTTGCGGCTCCGCCGCGCTCAATCACCCACCCAACACCAGCGCGCAATTGAAATAGATCACTGTATCATCCTGGCTTACGCCAACACCGCCGATCATTCTCAGACGTTTGTTGCGAATTCCAAAAAACCTTGACACGTGATGCTCCAATGGATAGTATACCGTCTAGTCGGTATAATACCGACCGGTCGGTACAATAAACGGGGGCCTTGCCGATGCCACGATCGATAACCAAGGAAGCTCTTCTTGACGCCGCCGAGGCTATCGTCCTCGAATCGGGCGCGGCCCACCTGACGCTCGACGCCGTGGCCGAGCGTTCACGGATCAGCAAGGGCGGATTGATCTACAATTTTCCCACCAAGGAAGCATTGCTTGTCGCGATGATCGGCAGGTTGATCGAAAACCTGGAAAACCGGCGCGAGCGGATCCGGCGGGAACTCGCCCCGCAGAATCCCAGTGAATTGATGATCGAAATCAAGGTGCTGTCTTCCCTGGTCGAAACCGATGCCCGACGAAGCGCCGCGATCCTGGCCGTTATCGCCAATCGCCCGGATCTCATGGAACCCTTCCGGGAGACATTGTGCGATCGCTTCACGAAGCGGATCCTCTCCGAGGGCCATCCCGAGCGCTCGACAATATTATTTTTCGCCGCATTTGGACTCCATTTCGCCGAAATGCTGAGTCTGCCGTTCCTTGATCCCGAGCGGCGGAAGAAGGTGTATGCGGATCTGCTCTCCCTTGCCCGCGCCGACAACGATCTTGGATCCCCGGCACATGAAGCGGATCTCCAGGGGGGGCAAACGTAACAAGGACGCGGGCGATATCAGCACCGGCTGGGTCGATCGATGCCATAATTCAGTTTCTACCGGTAACTTCAGTTTGAGTCCGAAAAGAGGCGTGAAATGATGTCGGGACGGACACAAAACGGCGTGAAAGGCCAAGTCGTGATGAAGATCCTCCTGGCCGTTATCGGCGTCCTTGTGGCGGCGATCGTGATTCTATACATTGGCCGGCACACGATGGCGGAAGATGGCCAGGGCAAATCGGCCCCCGGCGGAACCGAGGCGCCGCCCGAGGTCGCCGTGGTGGCGATGCAACCCGAGCCGGTGACAATCACCACCGAACTGCCGGGACGAACCTGCGCCTACCTGGTGGCCGAGGTGCGCCCCCAGGTCAACGGCCTCATTCAGAAGCGCCTGTTCGAGGAAGGCGCGGATGTCAAGCAGGGCGATCTGCTTTACCAGATCGATCCGGCCCTTTATCAGGCGGCTGTCGATAATGCCGACGCGAACCTCGCCGGCGCGCGTATAACCACGGAGAAGGCTCGCGCCGTTCTCAAAGCCGGCCTGGCCAATGCCACGCAGCAAGAGGCCACCCTGGATCTCTGCCTCACCAATCGCCAGCGGATCGAGGCGCTGGTCAAAGACGGCGCCGTTTCGCTCAGTGACCGCGACAAGGCCGTGACCGACGCCAAAGTGGCCGAGGCCACCCTGGGGTCCGCCCAGGCGCAGGTCAACAGCAATCGGCAAGCCGTGGCCGAGGCCGAAACATCCATACAGCAGGCCGAAGCGGCCCTCAAGGCGGCCCGTATCAACCTGGAATACACCCGCATCACCGCCCCCATTTCCGGCCGGATCGGCATATCCAACGTCACCGTGGGCGCGCTCGTCACCGCCCACCAGCCCCTCGCGCTCGCTTCGATTCAGCAGTTGGATCCCATCTACGTCGATGTAACCCAATCGACCGCCGAATTGTTGCGTTTGCGCCGCCGCCTCGCAAACGACACGATCCATGGCGACGGATCGGTCGTGAGCAAAGTCCGCCTCGTCTTGGAGGACGGCCAGCCGTATGCTCAGGAAGGCGCCCTCCAGTTTCGCGACGTGACCGTCGATCAATCGACCGGCTCGGTGCTCATTCGGATCGTTTTCCCGAATCCCGACGCAATCCTGCTGCCCGGAATGTTCGTCCGCGCGATCATCACCGAAGGGGTGAATCCGAAGGCTCTGCTGGTCCCGCAACAGGCCGTCACGCGCGACACCAAGGGCCAGCCCATCGCAATGATCGTCGATGCCTCAGGCAAGGTCGAGCAGCGGGTGCTCACGCTCGACCGCGCGCTTGGCGACCGTTGGCTCGTTTCGCAAGGTCTGGCGGCCGGCGACCGCGTCATCGTCGAGGGCCTGCAAAGGGCGCGCGCCGGTTCCGAGGTCAAAGCCGTTCCCTTTCATAAGCCCCGGGCCGACGGCGCCCTCGCGCGCGACGCAGATAGGCCGGCGGCGCATTGAGGGCGCTTAGTATTTCGCGTCCTTTCGTGTGTTTTCGCGGCAAACGCCGCCTTTTACGGATAACGGAGTCGCACCATGTTGTCCAAATTCTTCCTGGATCGGCCCGTCTTTGCCTGGGTCATCGCCATCACAATCATGGTGGCCGGCGGCCTGGCCATTTACAAGCTCCCCGTTTCCCAGTATCCTCCCATCGCCCCCCCCTCGATCGCCGTCGACGCGTTCTACCCCGGCGCCTCCGCCGAAACGGTCGAGAACACCGTGGTCCAGATCATCGAGCAGAAAATGACCGGTTTCGACAACCTGCTCTATATGTCCGCCAAGAGCACGTCGTCGGGTTCCGGCCGCATCGAACTCACCTTCGCCCCCGGCACTGACCCCGACATGGCCTGGTCCAAGGTGCAGAACAAGCTCCAGCTCGCGATGGCCAGTCTGCCCAACGTGGTCCAGCGCCAGGGCGTCAAGGTCAGCAAATCCACCCGTAATTTTCTGATCCTGGTCGGCCTCATCTCCGAAGATGGCAGCATGAACATGTGGGACCTGGGCGATTATGCCCAGTCGCACGTCGAGCAGGTGCTGTCGCGCGTACCCGGCGTCGGCGAAGTCGAAATATTCGGCGGCCAGTATGCCATGCGCGTCTGGCTCGATTCGGAGAAGCTGACCCAATACCAAATGACGATCAACGACGTACTGACGGCGCTGCAAAGCTACAATGTCCAGGTTTCGGCCGGCCAGTTCGGCGCGACGCCGGCCGTCGAGGGCCAGCGTCTCAACGCCTCAATCATCGTTCAGAATTTGCTCAGCACCCCCGAGGAATTCGCCGCGATTCCGTTGCGCATCGCTCCAGACGGCTCGACCGTCCGGGTCCGCGACGTCGGCCGCACCGAACTGGGATCTGAACGTTATGGCGTCAGCGTGAACTACAACGGCAAGTATCCCTCCACCGCCCTCGCCGTCCGCCAGGCCGCCGGCGCCAACGCCCTTGAAACCGCGAAAAACATCAAGGACACCATGACCGAGCTTTCGCGGTTCTTTCCTCCCGGCATGAAGGTCATTTATCCCTACGACACGACGCCGTTCGTCAGGGTCGCCATCGGCGAGGTCGTCAAGACCCTCTTCGAGGCCATCGTGCTCGTTTTCCTCGTCATGTATCTGTTCATGGGCAACCTGCGCGCCACCCTGATCCCGACCATCGCCGTGCCGGTGGTGATTCTCGGCACTTTCGCCACGCTCGGGTTTCTCGGCTTTTCGATCAACATGCTGACCATGTTCGCGATGGTGCTGGCCATCGGCCTGCTCGTCGATGACGCGATCGTCGTGGTCGAAAACGTCGAGCGCATCATGGCCGAGGAAGGATTGCCGCCCCGCGAAGCCACCGCCAAATCCATGGAGCAAATCACCAGCGCCCTGATCGGCATCGGCCTCGTGCTTTCCGCCGTCTTCGGACCCATGGCTTTCTTCGGCGGCTCCACCGGCGTCATCTATCGCCAGTTTTCGGTGACGATCATCGCCTCCATGCTGCTGTCGGTCGTCGTCGCCCTGATCCTGACCCCGGTGCTGTGCGCCTCGCTGCTCAAGCCGGTGGCCAAGGGCCACGAACCGGCCGAAAACGCCGTCTTCTTTCTACGCCCGTTCTTCCGCTGGTTCGACCGGTCGTTCTTCCGAGCCCGAGACATTTACCTTGGCGTCGTGGGCCACGCGCTGTCGAAAAAGCTCCGCTACCTCCTGGCTTTTGTCCTCATCGTCATCGCGATGGGCTATCTCTTCCAGCGCATGCCCACCGCCTATCTCCCCGATGAAGACCAGGGCATTATGTTCGTCCAGACGACGCTGCCCACCGGATCGACCCTGGAGCAAACCAGCGCCGTAATGAACCGGATCACGGAATACTTCACGACGCGAGAGTCGAAAACGGTCGATTCCTGCATGACCATCGCCGGATCGAGCTTTGCGGGCCAGGCCCAGAATGCCGGCATGGCATTCGTGAAGCTCAAGGACTGGGATCTGCGCAACCGGCCTGACCTGAAGGTGGATGCGCTGGTCGGCCGCGCCATGAAGGAGTTCTCGCGGATCCGCAATGCCATGGTCTTCGCCTTCCCGCCTCCGGCGGTGGTCGAATTGGGCACGGCCGGCGGCTTCGATCTGCAACTGGTCGACCGCGCGGGTCTGGGGCATCAGGCCATGACGGACGCCCGCGCCCAATTGGTTGACCTTGCCGGCAAGGATTCGCGCCTCGTTCGCGTCCGCCCCAACGGCCTCGATGACGTTCCCGAGTATCGCCTTGCCGTCGATTGGGAGCAGGCGGGCGCCCTCGGACTGCCGATCGCCGCCATCCACAGCACCATTTCCGCCGCCTTCGGCAGCGCCTACGCCAACGATTTCATTCAGAACGGCCGCGTCAAGCGCGTCTACGTCCAGGCCGACCAGAATGACCGTATGCTGCCCGAGGATATTGACAAGCTCTATGTCCGCAATTCCGATTCCAAAATGGTTCCTTTTTCCGCCTTTGCCACCGGCAAGTGGACCTACGGCCCCCAGATGCTCGAACGTTTCAATGGTTTCCCGTCCGCCAATATCCTGGGCGAACCCGCGCAGCGAAGAAGTTCCGGCGAAGCCATGGCGATTATGGAAGACCTCACGCGCAAGCTCCCGGCCGGTTTCGACAGCGACTGGACCGGCGTCTCCTACCAGGAGCGCCAGTCCGGCGCCCAGGCGCCGTTTCTTTACGCCTTCTCCGTGCTCGTGATTTTCCTCTGCCTGGCCGCGCTCTATGAAAGCTGGCCGATCCCCATCTCGATCCTGATGGCGCTGCCGCTGGGCGTCATCGGCGGCGTCATCGCCACCTCGCTGCGCGGGTTGCCCAACGATGTCTATTTCCAGATCGGCCTGCTCACCACCCTGGGCCTCACCACCAAGAACGCCATCCTGATCGTCCAGTTCGCCAAGGCCCGGGTGGAAGACGGCAAGGAACTCGTCGAGGCCACCCTGGAAGCCTCCAAGCTGCGTCTGCGGCCGATCGTAATGACCTCGCTCGCCTTCGGATTCGGCGTCCTGCCGCTGGCGATGGCCCATGGCGCCGGCGCCGGCGCGCAAAAGGCCATCGGCACGGGCGTGATCGGCGGCGTGGCAACCTCAACCTTCCTGGTAACCGTCTTCGCCCCGCTTTTTTATGTGTTGATCGAAAAAACACTCGGTAAGGCCGCCCGACGCCAGTCCGCCAAAGACGCTGCCGGCGATTAATACTGACGCTTGTTCGCCCGCCCCGGCAGGCGCGGTCGCGGCGTTCGCTCATCTGCCCGCGGAGAGCCAGCCGGGCAGTTCAGCCAATCGGCGCGCGTAATGGATGAAGTCCGGCCAGGCGATGTCGGGCGGCACGCCGTGATCGCAGCCCGGCAGGTATCCGCCGTCGCGGATGACGGGCGCGATGCGCTCCAGTTCCGCCTCAATGGTCGCCCCGCCGCGCGCGATGCAGCGCTTGTCGACCCCGCCGGCGTAGGCGATACGCCGGCCGAATCGGCGGCGATACGCGTTGATGTCGCACCCGGCGGCCACTTCGATCGGACTGCACGCGTGAAAACCGCACTCGATCCAGATCGGGACGAGTAAGTCGATCCGCCCGTCCGAATCCATCTCGATGACGCCCACGCCGGCCTGGCGCGCCTCGCCGAGCCACCGCGCATAGGCCGGGGCCAGCAGGCGCCGCGTCATCTCCGGCGATATCATCGGATGTTCTTTGAACGCCATGTCTTCGTTGATGACGATATGGTCCAGCACGCCGGCATCGAGGATGGGGGCCAGCGTGCGCGCGACGAAGATCGTCCAAAACGCGACCATCTCCTCGACGAATCCGGGATCGGTGGCGAACAACACGCACAACGGCTCGAAGCCGCACCACTCGCGCAATTGCCAGAAGGGACCTGAAAACGACACCGTGGTGACGTAATCGCGCTCGCGCATCGCCCGGCAACGCTCCGACCAGTCCTCCGGGAAGCGGCCTGGATTTTCCGGATTATACCGGCGTTTCATCGCCTCGAAATCCGCCGGTCCTTCCACCGGGAACCGGTGCCACTTGCGCGTCACGAAGTCGATGGCGTTGCGCAGGTAGGTCACGTCGAATTCGCTGGAGATCTCGACGATGTTGCCCATCCAGTCCTGCACGACCAGATGGCCGGGATTGCCCGGAATGCGTTCGATCACCTTCTCCTCGAACATCGGCATCATGCGGAAGTTGACCCCCGGCTGCACGGCAGGCTGTGTCATCCGCCGTTCGATCCCGAGCCGCCGGTAAAGCTCCTCCTCCCACGAAACCCCCTCGGGCAGCCCTTGCCGGCGCCATGCCTCCAGGGTCGATTTGCGTGGATATCCCGGCGCGAACGGTATTCGGTCGGGCGTGCCGAAGCGCATGGTTTCGAAGTAGCGTTCGCGCGCGTTCATCGTCGGGCGGTCGGCCATGGGTGAAATCCTTTCCCGGCGGCGCAGTCGGCACGGCGCGCGCCCCCGCGCGGCGGCGGCGGTTCGACCACGAGCAATATCATTCCGCCGCGGTTTTCGCAAGACCGCGGCGCTGGCCACAATGGCCAGGCAAATCCAGCCCGATTCATAACATTCACAAAATCAGCGCTTTATCTCAT
>JAMCWS010000084.1 GCA_023480605.1 bacterium | reverse complement strand
GCCACTCGATTCACCGGCGCCGGCCGCCCCGCCGGCCGCGCCCGGAGCGCGGGTTCTCGGTCGGCGGGCCATCGATCCCGACGCCCCCGACGTCGGCCTTATCGAGGATGCCGTCGACTGTCTGCTCGAGGGGGGCATTGTCGCCCTGCCCACCGAAACCGTTTACGGCCTGGCCGTCGACGCCACGAATCCCGTGGCCGTCGAGCGCCTTTACGCCCTCAAGGAGCGGGCGCGCGCCAAGGCCATCACGATCATGGTCGATTCGCCGCGCTTGCTGGCCTCGATCGCCTGCAATCTGACGGTGGAAAGCCGCCGGCTCATGGAAGCCTTCTGGCCCGGCCCGCTGACGATCATTTTTCAGAAGCGCCCCGGCACGTTCACCCACGTCAGCGCCAACGACACCATCGGCGTCCGCCTGCCCGACCATTCGATTCCCTTGGCCATCATGCAGGCGCTGGCCCGCCCGCTGGCATGCACGTCGGCCAATCTGTCGGGCCGGCCCGAAGCCCGCACCGCCGACGAGATCGCGGTCGATTTCGGCGGCGCCGTCAACCTGATTCTCGACGCCGGTGCGCTCGAATCCAGCCCCCCCTGGGCGGTCGGCGACGTCACGGGCGAGTCATATCGAGTCCGTCGCGTGGGCGCCATCGGTTATAGCCAACTGGCCGCCATTGTCGGCGACAAGCTCGAACCGGAGCCCTGAGAGGCGAAACTTATAACGGCCGAATCGCCGTGCGTAAATCCGGGACAGGGGCATTCATTCCGATGGAAGGACCGTCCAGGCACACATCCACCCGCCGCCATACGAAATGATGTTTGTCCATACCCGCGCGTAAATCACAGGTGAAATCCGCACGATACGTGGTAAAAATAAATCGCCATGCGTTTTGACGTGCTCACCATCTTCCCGGAATTTTTCGAAGCGCCGCTGCGGACGTCCATCATCGGACGCGCCATGCAGGCCGGCAAGGTGGAGTGCCGCACCCATAACATCCGCGACTGGACGGCCGGCGACAAGCATCACTGTACCGACGACGCCCCTTACGGCGGTGGCGGTGGGATGGTGATGCTGGCCGAGCCGCTCCTGCGCGCCATCCGCGCCGTGCGCGGCGAGGCCGCCGAAGCCTCCGGCGCGCCCCGTCCGCCCGTCATTTACCTCAGTCCCCAGGGCGAAATTCTTTCCCAGCGGATCGTGTGCGAACTGGCCGAACTGCCCGCCGTTATCCTCCTGTGCGGCACTTACGAGGGCATCGACGAGCGAGTCGTCGATCTGGAAGTCGATCGCGAAATCTCGATCGGCGATTACGTGCTCACCAGCGGCGAGCCGGCGGCCCTGGTGCTCATCAACGCCGTCGCCCGCCGCATCGAGGGTGTCTTGGGTAATCCGGCCTCGGCGCCCAATGACTCCTTCGAGGAAGGCCTACTCGATTTCCCCCATTACACCCGGCCCGAGACGGTCGAAGGCATGGCCGTGCCGCCCGTGCTGCTTTCGGGCCACCACGCCAACATCGTCCGCTGGCGGCGCGAGCAGGCGCTCGAACGCACCGCTCGGCGCCGCCCCGACCTGCTGGCGCGCGTTACCCTCACCCGCGCCGACCGACGTTTTCTCGCCGAGCGCGGCTTTCCGGCGCCCGGTCCCGGTCCCGCGCCCTCCCCGGGAGAGCCGCCATGCTAGCCGTCGCCCTGGTCCACTACCCCACGGTCAACAAGGAGGGGAAGGTGGTCACGACCTCGGTGACCAACTTCGACATTCACGACATCGCGCGAGCCTCGCGCACCTTCGGCGTGGCGCGCTACTTCATCGTCACGCCCGTGCCGTTGCAGCAACAGTTCACGCGGCGCATCATCGTCCACTGGCAGGAGGGGGCGGGGGCCGAATACAACCCCTCGCGCAAGGATGCCCTGACCGACACCTACGTCGTCGGCGACCTGGCCGAGGCGGGCGAGGCGGTCGCACGCGATTTCGGCGCGCCGCCCCTCTGGGTGGTCACGTCGGCGAAAAATTATCCCAACTCGATCACCTGCGCCGACCTGCGACGGCGCATCCAGGCCGGCCGCGAGAATTTCTGCCTCGTTTTCGGCACCGGCTACGGTCTGCACCCGCAGGTCATCGAGGAAGCCGACCTGGTGCTCGAACCCATTGTCGGACCTGCGCCGTTCAATCATCTCTCGGTCCGTTCCGCCGTTTCGATCTACCTCGATCGCCTGATGGGCGTGCGGGCGGATTGATCCGCCCAATCGGCCCATGGCCATGAACTGGAGACCGTATCCACGATGTCCGCCGCCAAAACGAAAACCGAAGCCGAAGTCATTCTCTATTGCGACGGCGCATGTTCGCCCAATCCCGGGGTGGGCGGCTGGGGCGTCGTGCTGGTCGCGCCGCGCCGGGACGGGGTGCGTAAAGAACTCTCGGGCGCCGAACGCGACTCGCCCAACCAACGTATGGAACTGACGGCCGCGCTCGAGGGCCTTCGCGCTGCGGTCGCCGAGCGCGGCGGCGAGCTTCGCGTCGAGGGGGCCGGTCACGGTCACTACGGTAGCCGCGCGCGCCGACGGCACTCGTCAGGTGAGGAGCGGCGACTACCGTGGAGCCGTGACGCGCATCATCGCCGGGTACGCCGGGTCTCTCACCCTGAAGGTGCCGACCGCGGGCACGCGCCCCACCTCCGACT
>JAMCWS010000410.1 GCA_023480605.1 bacterium | reverse complement strand
GGCGGATGACGGGCGCCCGCGCCAGGGCGACGCGCTGCTGCTGGCCGCCCGAAAGCTGGTTGGGTTTTTTCTCGGCCTGGTCGAGCATGCGCACCAGGGTCAGCGCCTCGTCGGTCCGGCGGTTGCGCTCGCGCGCCTCCGCCTGCTGCACCTTGAGTCCGAAGGCGACGTTTTCGCGAATCGTCAGGTGGGGCCAGAGGGAGTAAGACTGGAACACCATACCGGTGTTGCGCGCCTGGGGCGGCATGTTGGTGGCGTCGATGTCGCCGATGCGGATCGTGCCCGAGTCGGGTTGAACGAAGCCGGCGATCGCCCGCAGCAGCGTCGTTTTGCCGCAACCCGAGGGACCGAGCAGGAAGAACAGTTCGCCGGCGGCGATCTCCAACGACACCCCGTCCAGCGCCCGCACCAACGCCCGCGACCGCGGCGATCCGTAGATTTTGACAAGGTTCTTGACGGAGACGGGCTTCATGGATCGGGCGATTCAGTCGATCAGCGATGAATTGCGACGTGCTACAGCCGGGATTCGGCCGGCGGCGGCCGGCGGCGCGGCAGACAATCGCCCGCCGCCGAATACACGGCAATATATCAACGCATCGGCGCGGGTTGGTCAAGGGAATCCGGCCGGCGGCCCAACGGGAGAGCGCCACTGGCGCGAACGGGCGATCAATATCGCGATCGATCTCTAGTTATAGCCGCTTGAATCCCGCGGGCCAATACTTGTAAACTAATGTCGGTTGGCTGAAGCGGGAAGGTTGTAAGTCAAAGATTGTCGCCTAGTGCCGGTAGCCTGAATTATAGAAACGGTAGCCCGCAGGGCGAAAAACCGAACGAGAACTTCCGTGAAACAAACCCGCACGACTTTTCTCACCGCACCGCGTACGATCGAACTGGCCGCGCAGGAGCCCCTCCGGCCCGGTCCGGGCGAAGTCGTCGTCGAGTTGCGCGCCGTTGGTGTGTGCGGATCGGACGTCCACTGGTATGTCGAGGGTCACATCGGTGATTTGGCCGCGACCGAGCCGCTCACGCTGGGACACGAACCGGCCGGGGTGGTAACGGCCGTCGGCGAAGGAGCCGACCCGGGCCTGCTCGGACGGCGCGTGGCGATCGAGCCGGCGATTCATTGCGGCCACTGTATATTCTGCCGCGAGGGCAACACCAATATCTGCCCCAACATCCTTTTCATGGGCAATCCGCCGACGCAGGGGGCGTTTCGCGAGGCTCTCGTCCACCCGGCCCACCTCGTGGCGCCGCTGCCGGATACGATCAGCGACGAAGTGGGGGCGCTGCTCGAACCGCTGGCCATCGGCCTGCACACGATGGACCTGCTCAAGCCTCGCCTGGGCGCAACGTTCGTCATCGCCGGAGCGGGGCCGGTCGGTCTGAGCGCGCTGCTGGCGACGCGGCTGCTGGCGCCCGAAAAACTCATCGTCGTCGAACCGTTGGGGTATCGGCGCGAACTGGCCCGCTCTCTCGGCGCCGATCTCGTCTTCTCGCCCGACGACCCGGACGCCGCCGACGATATCAAGCGCGCCACCGGCGGCTGGGGCGCGCGCTACGTCATCGAAGCCGTCGGCACGCGCGACAGTTTCGACCGCATGATCCACTACGCCGAGCCGGGGGCCAAGGTGGCCGTCATCGGCATTGAGGCCAACGACGATTTCGGTTGCAACGATTCCCTGGCCCGGCGCAAAGGCTTGACGTTCCTCATGGTGCGCCGCTCGCGCCACACGCTCGAACGGGCGATTCGAATCACGGCCGCCGGCCATTGGCATCCCGAAGCCATGATTACCCATCGCCGCGGCTTGGCGGGGCTGTCGTCGGCCCTCGACCTGCTCGCCGAATATGACGACGGCGTGGTCAAGGCGATGATCGATCCGCAACGATAAGGTTGCTCGGCCGATTGCGCCGATCCGGATGAAGATGTGAGTACATCGATATTCAACGCAGTGGCGCGGACTTCCGTGAAAGCGGCCTGGTTGCTTCTCTGCATCGCCCTGTGCGGCGGATTCCCGCCCGCGATCGCCCGGGCGGGGGGAAGTTTGTCCATGCCGCTGGGGGTCGACGACGCCGGCGCCCCCGCACCAATTTACGACGACCCTCTCGCCCAGGCCGCCTTCGACGCCATCGGTTTCGATTTCCTCGTCTATCACATCCACGGCGAACCGAGCGTGGCCGATCTCGGCGCGCTCGTGACGCTCGCTGAATCGAAAGGTTTCGATTTCCTCGTCTATCACATCCACGGCGAACCGAGCGTGGCCGATCTCGGCGCGCTCGTGACGCTCGCTGAATCGAAAGGTTTCGATTTCATACTCAACCAGGAAAATACGCCGCCCACACCCGGCGATCCGTCGGTCTACAATCGCCCCGGCTTGTTCTTCCAGCCCCCCGTCGATTTCATGACCGTCGCCGGCGCATCGCTGCGTTTTCGGGGTCTCATCTACGACGAGGCCGAGCACTGGCTGACCAACGGCGTATACGTGACCACCGGCGGCGGGCCGTTCATTCCCTGCTTTCACGATGCCGAAGGCGAAACGCTCGACCAGGCCTACGCGGGCAACCTGGCGAATCTCACCACGCTGATGGCCCGCCACTGCGCGGGTTTCGCCGCCAACGCCCAGGCCGCTCCCCAAGGCAACGTGTCCGGTCCCGTCACGGCGGTCGAATACGTCTTCCCGATTCTCAGCC
>JAMCWS010000122.1 GCA_023480605.1 bacterium | reverse complement strand
TTCGCCGTTCTTTTGACCCAAGCTTCGGGAACCTCTATTATTCACGAAAGGCTTTTTGAGAATAGGTTCTCTTACGTTGACGAATTAAAAAAGTTGGGCGCGGAGATAGAATTTTTTGACCCGAAAGTCACCAACCCCAAAGAGTTCTACCATTTTAATTGGGAAGAGGGCAAAGAATATAAGCAGGCGATAAAGATTAAGGGTGGAGGGCGCCTTCACAACGCCGTTTTGGATATTAAAGACTTGCGAGCCGGTGCCGCCTTGGCCTGCGCCGCTTTAATTTCAACAGGCGAGTCTATTGTCAACGGCGTCTCCCAACTGGAACGTGGCTACGAAGACTTCATTAATAAAATTAGGGCGTTGGGTGGTAAAATTGAGGTATGAAAACCATAAAAAACGCCCTTATTTTGGCCGGTGGGGTGAGTCGCAGATTTTGGCCACTTTCTAACAAGCCCCTTTTCCATTTTTTGGGTAAACCACTAATTCTTTATCAGATAGAAGAACTGAAAAAATACGTAGAAAATTTTTTTATTGTTTGCCATAAAGACAATGCTCTTGCAATAAAAAGGTTGGTGGAAAATACGCCGGGATTAAAAGTACAGGTCATGATTCAAAAAGACGGGCTCGAAGGTCAGGCGGGCGCCGGCGCTGCTGACCACCGACCTGGCGGCGATGCGGCTGCCGTCCTCCATCTCCACGCCGCCGACACGCCCGTCCTCGACGAGGATCTGCTTGACCCGCGCATAGGTGAAGACCTCGCCGCCGCCGGCGCGGATCACGGGGATGATGGTGTCGGCGATCTTCCAGGAGCCGCCCACCGGATAGTTGCCGCCGGCAAAGTAATGCTTGGTGACCGCGGCATGCATGATGAAGGCCGCGTCGCGAGGCGGCAGGCCGTAGTCGCCCCACTGGCCGGTCAGCACCGCGATCAGCTCCTGGTTCTGCGTCAGGCCTTCCAGCACCTCGCGCGTGCTCATGAAGCACTCCCGCGGCACGCGCAGCGGACGCACCTTCTCGTAGAGCCGCGCCAGCCGCGGCGGCATCGCCTGCCCGGCGAAGTAGGCCTGCATGCTGCGGCTGACCTTGGCCACCAGGGCGAAGTAGCGGTCGATGGCCTCTTCCTCCGCCGGGAAATGGCTCCGCCATCCGGTTCTCGCGGCCGGCGATGAAGGCGTAGTGCTTGTCGCCGATGATGATGCGGTCATAGACCGCGTCCATCGGCGCCCACTCGAGCTTGCCGTCGGAGATCACGTCGAAGATGCGGCGCAGCGGCGCATGCGGCTTGTGCACCTCGCCGATGTAGTGCACGCCCACGTCCCACTCGTAGCCCTCGCGCTCGTAGGAGTGCGTGAAGCCGCCGGCGGTGTAGTGCTGCTCCAGCACGCAGACCTTGCGTCCCAGCCGGGTCAGCAGCGCGGCACAGCAGAGCCCGCCGATGCCCGACCCGATCACGATGACGTCGTACTGCGCCGCGGCGCGCCCCGGGCGGTAGCGCTTGCCTGTTCTTTTCATGCCGTTCCCCTCTGCTGCCGCCTTATAGCCTGACCCCGCCCGCCCCGCCATGGCGTCCCTGACAGTCCGAAACCGAACTGACATCCGGCGGCAACCGGATCGTCATCCGGCCGCCCTAGGTTTCCGGGTTCTTCCTGCACTCAAGAAAATGGGGATTACCGAATGAAGCGCTTTGCACTGACGCTGCTCGCGTCCACGCTGGCCCTGGGCCTGGCGGCCTGCGACGGCGACGATGGCAAGAACGGCAGCAATGGCAGCAACGGCACGCCGGGCCCGGGCGATGTGCTGCTCAACCTGTCCAAGATCGGCACCTATGCCTCCGGCCAGTTCGCCGAGGGCGCCGCCGAGATCGTGGCCTTCGACCCGGGCTCCAAGCGCCTGTTCGTGGTCAACGCCGCCGACGTCAGCATCGACGTGCTCGACCTGGCCAACCCGGCCGCCCCGGCCAAGCTCAGCACCATCCAGATCAGCGGCGGCAGCAGCGCCAACAGCGTCGCCGTGTCCAACGGCGTGGTAGCGGTCGCCATCCAGGCGCCGGTCAAGACCGACAACGGCAAGGTCGAGTTCTACAACGCCGCGACCCTGGCGAAGATCTCCGAGGTCACGGTCGGCGCGCTGCCCGACATGCTGACCTTCACCCCCGACGGCAAGGCCGTGCTGGTGGCCAACGAGGGCGAGCCCAACGCCGGCTACACCATCGACCCGGTCGGCTCGGTCAGCGTCATTGATGTCGCCACCATTGCCACGCCCACGGTCCAGACCATCGACTTCTCGGCCTTCAACAATGATGCCGAAAAGGCCAAGCTGGTCGCCGACGGCGTGCGCATCTATGGCCCCGGCGCCAGCGTGGCCCAGGACCTGGAACCCGAGTACATCGCCGTCGCCC
The DNA here is from genome assembly GCA_023480605.1 of bacterium. Lineage (GTDB taxonomy): Bacteria > Sumerlaeota > Sumerlaeia > MVZB01 > MVZB01 > JAMCWS01. Next base: position 292 of record JAMCWS010000122.1, on the reverse strand, counting down.
CGGATGGCAAGACCGCCTGGGTGACGCTGCAGGAGGCCAATGCCCAGGCCGTCCTGAACATCGGCAACCTGGCGGCGCCGACGATCACGCGCATCAAGTCCTTCGGCCGCAAGGATCATTCGCTGATCGGCAACGAGCTGGATGCCAACGACCGCGACGGTCCGGGCAACGGTCCGCGCATCGACATCCGCAACTGGCCGATCAAGGGGCTCTACCAGCCGGACGCCATCGCCGCCTACGCCTACAACGGCAAGACCTACTACGTCACCGCCAACGAAGGCGACGACCGCAA
>JAMCWS010000371.1 GCA_023480605.1 bacterium | reverse complement strand
GGATGTCCTCCAGCGCTTCGTGATTAAGAGTTCGTCCGTCGATTTTCATGACGGAGAGCGTATCACAGATTACCCGAAATGTGTAGCCTTATTTATGCACTAGGTAGTAAGACCAAATAGAAGGACGACACCCCCTGGAGAGCCGGCCTCCGTGCCGGCTTTCTCCACATATCCGTTAGCCTCCTGTCATCCTTTGGATAAAAGGAGCCGGCACGGAGGCCGGCTTTCCGGAGCGTATTGCCAATTGGCAGGAAATCTCCTTAAGGTAACCGTATTGGCTCTAGATAGTATATACACCTCCTTACATAGCGTCGTGGGGCGAATGATGAAAAACTCGCCCCGATAACGATACGATTGACATCGTTCGTGAATGAGTTTTTCAAGGGTTGCGGGCCAGTCCGTCAATAGCGAAAAGACAAAGACGAATCGGATGGGACCACGATTGAGTTGGCCCAATCGAACCATGACGTTCTTGGAACAGCCGATCTTGACCAGACGTGAAGACCCGTTTTTTTTTGAAGAAATAGACATGCCCGGCCGTCAATGGCATCCGGGCCGGTTCGGTATTGATCATCTCCCATGGTGCCCAGTCCATCCTTTTCCAGAGTATTTGTAAGCCCCTTCGATCCCGCCGGCCGTATCAAGCACCGCCTTGCGGACCGATCGTCGATCCAGCACGAACTGGAGCCTCTGGACGTGCGGCCGCTTGCGAAATCAAGCCGGGGGATCACCCCTGAATGAACGCCCCCCGGCCCGCCCCCCGCCCCGTGCGCCTATCATCGGTCTTGCCCCCGATGCCCGGCCGGCGCACTGGAGCGAAGGGAAATTCTCTCCGCCAGAGCGGCCGCTTCGCCGACCACGGCCAGGACAAAAGGTCGGCGTCTGTCGGGGTAATCCGCCAATCCCGCTTCGGGGTAAGATCATTCTGCCTCGCGTCGGTGTAGTCGGGCATCTCGCCGGCCAATGGCGCGGGCGGATCGAGCCGGCCAGGCATCGGCACAAGCGGATTGAACAAGATGTCAATTTCGCCCGCATTCTGGAAGTCGATCCGGACATCGGGGGCAAGACGGACAGTCTCGTCGCGCCGTTCGATGCGATAGTATTCACGCTTTCCGTTTTTACCGAATTCCACCACCATCCGTTCGACCCGGCACTCGCCGGTGCGGAGTTCATCCCGACCGTTCATAAGTTCGTCGAGAGTTTGCGCCGTCATGTTTTTGTTGTCTCCCTTCGTGGGTTTGCCCAATGCGATTCGGGCGACCGCGTGGCCGTCGAGGGTACTCGAACCGCCAAGATGATTCAGAGCGTTTCTGGTTAGCGACCTGTTTTCCCGCAAGATCGTGGGCTGGGCGCTGGGGGAGACGTTGGAATCGCGCTGGGCGCTGGAGGCGTTGCGGATGGCCCTGGCGAGCGTTCACGCGCCCGTGGCCGGCCTGATCCATCATTCGGACCGGGGGGTGCAGTATTGCTGCGAGGATTACGTGAACGCGTTAAAAAGAGAGAAAGCTCAAATCAGCACGGCCGAAGCGGGCGACCCGTACGAGAACGCGGTGACCGAGCGCATCTGTGGCATCCTGAGGGAGAGTTCTACCTGGACCGCACGTTCGCAGAGCCGGCGGCGGCGCGGCAGGCGGCGCTGGACGCGATTGAGATCTACAACCACGAACGCCCGCATAACAGCCTGCGGATGATGACGCCGGGGGTTTGCTACGCGGTTGGCAGGAAGGATGCGGCGTGATACTTACCAGTTTGTTATCTCCCCCGGCCAGCCGGGGGAGGGAGCCATCCCCAGGGGCCATGCGTATCCCCTGGACATATCCGGAACGGTACCCTACTTTAAACGGGAAACTTATTGCAGGACGGGGCAATGCCTTCGACGAGTTGAAGACCCCCGGCGGGATGGGGGATTGTCGTCAGCGAGAATTGAAGGCCAACAAACGTCGCGTGACGCTCTGCCTGATGGCCGACAGCCTCTTGCGCCTGCTTTCGCTGAGCCTGGCCGGGGCCGAGGCGATCGAAACCGAACCATGGTGGCATCCCGCCGGGCCACCCAGCGTCACGCGCCTGCGCCGGGCTGTGGCCAAGTCGCTGGTAATTTCGTGCGGTTTGCGGCAGGGCCGCGAATCGGCGGAAATACCGGCCCTGCCGTTGGCGGCTTAATAATAGAAAAGGTGGAGGGTTAACTAACATGGGGAAAATGCTTTAGAGTTCATATAATAACCTCACCACAACCATCGCATGGTGGCGGGAAGGATCCGATGGTGATAAAACCTTCTGTGTTTGTATTCATCCTCGCCGCGGCGCTGTGCGCAACCCACGGCGCCCGCGGCGCCGACCTCTCGGCCAAGGCATGGGGACCCGACTGTCTTTATGACATCGCCGCCGTGAAAGCGGCCGGCCTCCAGGACCTGCAATGGAAGGAATCCGGCCGCGAGAAAATGCCCGGCGGCGCGCTCGTCATTCGCGGCGTTTACTCCAGCGGCGCCTTCAGGTCGATCCCGAAAACCGACTTCCTCGCCGGGCGCAAGAAGGTTGTCGAAGTCACGCTCCACCATCCCGTCCTGCTGATCGTTCCCCCCGGATACCCCGGCGGCGGCGGGGCGGCGGGTTGGGTCGCCGTCGCGGCCCAGTCGACGGCGGATAATCTCCAGCCGGTCCTGTTGCCCGCCGCCATCGGGATGGTCGAAAAATACCACA
>JAMCWS010000089.1 GCA_023480605.1 bacterium | reverse complement strand
GTCTTCGTATTCGTTATCGTGATCGTTATCGTAAACGTAATCGCGATCGATTTACGTTGACCTTTCTATTGCAATCACGATCACGATCACGATCACGATGGATATTCAGATCCTTGCTCATCCCTTGTACTCTTCCAGGGAGGTGATCTTGCCGATGCGCCGCTCGTGGCGTTCGCCGCCGTCGAAGGGCGTGTCGAGCCAGATGCCCAGGAGCCGGCGGTTTTCCTCGGGCGCAAACTCGCGTCCGCGCATCGCGATGACGTTGGCGTTGTTATGGCGACGCGACATGACGGCCGAATACTCGTCGATGCACAAGCCGCAGCGGATGCCGTCGATTTTGTTGGCGGCGATCGAGATGCCCACGCCGGTGCCGCAGACCAGCACGCCGCGGTCGGCCTGGCCGGCGGCGACCGCCTGGCAGACCTTTTCGGCAATGTCGGGGTAATCGACGCTGGCCTCGCTGCGCGCGCCCAGGTCGATCACTTCGATCCCGCGGCCCCGCAATTCATCCAAGAGGATTTGACGCATCGTCAATCCGGCGTGGTCGTTCCCAAAAGCGACTTTCATGGTAAATCCGTCTTACTTCCTGGTGGATTTGGCGCCCGCTTCTTTGGGGGAGGCCGCTTCCCGCGAAGCAGTCGCTTCCTTGACGGCGGCCGAGCTTCGAGCGGCGACGGTTACTTCCGCCGGCGATGCGGACGGATCGCCGCCGGGCGCCCTGCCGGCCACCGCACCTTTGGCGACGCTCTTAACGCCGCCGCGGGTGGCGGCGGCGGTCGATTTTTTGCGCGCCGGGGTGCGCGGCGTCTCCGCCTCGCTTTCGGACTCGCCCGCCGAGTGCCTGCGGGAGGGGGCTTTCGCTTCCTGGGGGGCGGTTTGGCCGGTCTCGAGGGCGGACTTGGCCGCGGCGCCTTTGGCGGCCGGATTTCGCGGGGCGGCCGCTTTGGCCGCACCCGTTTTGGCGGCCGAGGGCTTCTTGCCGCCCCTGGATTTATTATGCGCCAAGGCGGCGACGCGCCGGGCCGCCGGGCGCGGCGTGCCGGATTTGCCCGTGATGAACTCGTGGTCGATCAGCCGGTCGCAGGCGGCCTTGACTTCCTTGAAACACTTCTTGAAGACTTCCAGCGTGCAACCCATCGGATCGGCGATCTGGACGTTTTTCAAGTCGCTCTTGCAGAATTCCTTGAACAGGAACGTCTTGTCCTTGGCGTCTTCGGCCATGCGCAGGGCCGTCTGGCGGTGAAAGGGACTCATGGCCAGGATCAGGTCGGCCTTGCGGATAAGTTCGGGCGTCAGTTGCGTCGAGCGGTGGCGGCGCAGGTCCACCCCCTCATTGTCCATGACCTGAATCGCCTCCTGACTGGCCAGCAGCCCGGTGATGGTCATCACCCCCGCCGAGCGGACCTCGATATCGCGGATGCCGCGCTCGTCGAGCAGCTTGCGGAAGTAACCCGAGGCCATGGGCGACCGGCAGGTGTTGCCCGTGCAGATGAACAAGACCAGCCGGCGCTTTTGACGCAGCCGTTCACGGAATGGGATGATTTTACCGATCACGTTGCCGTTCCTTCCGCGTGGGCCAATGCATTGCGCCCGTGCGGCGCGCCCCCCGAAAGCCCGCTGCGCGGCGGCCTTCGGGCCGTGCAAGCCGTTGAAAAACGGGAATTTAACTCCTCGCCGCCGGCAGCCAAAAGCGAGCCTGAATCCATCTTAACGGGTTTGCGAGAAGTGTCAATACCCAAAAAAAGGTTTCAGATATACCATGAGGTTTGTCGTCAAGTTCCCCGACGCGGTCCGCTCCGGCTCAGGCCAGCGCTTCTTCGTAATCGACCAGTTCGCCGAAATCGGTCAGGCACGACATGGCATCGGTGTGAATCTCGATGCCCGATTCGTAGGCCGCGGCGATCGGATTCATCCCCCCCACGGCCACCAATCCGGCCCGCTCCGGGCTGACCGGCACCCCCAGCAAGTCCCGGTTGGGGCGCCCGACGAGCAGCGTTCCGGCCAGGCCGATGGCGTGCATCCGGTCCAACACCTTGTGGATGCGGCCCATGGCGATGGCGGGCACCTCGCGGAAACTGGCCCCGATGATCCCCCGGTTTTCGCGCACGACTTGGGCCACCGAGGTCATCCGTGCCCGGATGAACGTCTCCAGCGGATCGATCGTGCAACCGGCGTAATCGACCAGCGTCGTGAAGCGCAACGGCTCGCGGTCGCGCACCTCGACCAGCCCGCCGTAGCGCGGGCGCACCGGCACGCCGGAGGCCAGCAGCACACCGTTTACCGTGAACGAGCAGACCGTGCCGATGACGATCTCGCCCTCGCCCACCGTAATCCCCCCCACCCGCTCGCCCACCCGGCGCACGACCACCAGCCGGCCCATCGCGAAACCGGTGGCGAAGGCCGAGCGGATGATGGGCTTCGCGCGCTCGAAGTCACGCTCGCACAGGTGCGAGAGGTTGAGGATGACGGTTCCGCGGCGGGTCTTGATGTCGAGGCTCATGCGATAGCTCAGGGCGTCGATACGGGCCGAGGCGAATCCCAGGCGTTCGATGATGGCCGCCCCCTCGGCTTCTTCGCGTCCGGCGGCCGTCAGAACGCGCCCGCCCCGCCGGCTGGCCAGTTGTGTAAGCCCCTTTTGTTCGAGGTTGAGGAGATAGAGACGCACGGTGCGCTGGTTGAGATCGATGCCCATCGCCTG
>JAMCWS010000270.1 GCA_023480605.1 bacterium | reverse complement strand
CGATCCGGCAGCCTACGCAGCGGTCGCGCGGGGCGTTTCACCCTATGGCGACGGTCGTGCCTCCGAGCGCATCACGGCCGTTCTCGCCCAAGCTTACGGGGCCGAGGTTCCGGCGGTCGCGCCGTTCGCGGGGGCCTGAGATTCACCCCACGCCAAGGCCGCGGGTTCGGCGGTCCAATCATAGGCGGAAAACAAGTGCCGATACAGGATTCAAACGCGGATTGGGATCGTTACGGCGTTAGCCGGCGAGAGTGCCGGTCATATGAGTTATGGCGCAATCGCGGCTGGCTTACGGCTTTTTGGGGGCGGCCGACTCGTTGAGGGGGATAACGAGGGGTTGGTTCATTTCGGGCGGATTGGTGGAGGGAAGGGCTTCCTCTCCCGCCTTGGCGCCCGAACGGGCGTGATCGGCGATCAGTTCGCTGACGGTGACGAAGGTGAAACCCTTGGCGCGCAGATCGTCGATGATGTCCGGCAACGCCTTGATCGTGTTGCGGCGCGTGTCGTGCATGCAGACGATCCCGCCGCCGTGGGCCTGCGAAATCACCTTCTTGAGGATGGATTCGGACGAAACTTTGACGTTCCAGTCGGTCGGGTCGATGGACCAGTTGACGATCACCAGTCCCAGATCGCCGCACACCTGGCGGACGGCCGCGTTGGTGTTGCCGTAGGGGGGGCGAAGGAGAACGGGGCGGCGGCCGGCGGCCTGCTCGATGGCGCGGCAGCCTTTTTCGATCTCGGCGCGCATGGCGGCCGAACTCATCCGGTGTAGATCCAGGTGCGAATAAGTGTGACAGCCGATCTCGAAACCGGCGTCGGCCACGCGTCGGGCGACGGCGGGCGAAGCCGCGGCTTCGGAACCGAGCATGAAGAAGGTCGCCTTTACGCCCTTGGACTTGAGCACCTCCAGCAGTTGCGGCGTCGTGTTGGGATAGGGGCCGTCGTCGAAAGTCAGCGCGATCAAGCGCGAGCCCGAAGCGCCGTGTGAGAAAACCTTGCCGCGGTAAGCCGCGAGGACATCGACGCCGGCGGGCGGTATGGAGGCGGTGGTCGGTGCGTCGGCGCCGGCGACCGTGGGCGCGGCCGCGCCGGCGACCGTCCGCGGGGGAACCGCCTGGACAATGAAGGCCGGTTGAACGGCGGGCGCCGTTTGGACGGCAGGCGCCACGGAAGGCACGGCAACGGTGGGGATCGCTTGGACGGCGGGGGCGGCGGCGAGAACCGACACGGCAGGAGCCGTTAGCGTGGTGGTGACCGGGGCGAGCCGGTCGGCGATATCCTTCGTGCCGACGGCGGCGTGGAGATAGAAGCCGCCCAGACCGGAGATGAGAACAAGAGCCAGCGGAACGAGGTAGCGACGGAGCTGCATGCCGGAGGATCCTTTCAGAGCGAACGAAGCGATTCTGGCGGTAAACGCGAAAAAATCACTCAAAACACGGGGTCACTCCGGCAGGTCGAGCGACGCCGCGACGCCTTCCTTGCCCTGCTGGGGCATGCCCGCGGCCCAGCGGAGGTAAGCCTCGATAAAGCGGTCGATATCGCCATCCATGACGGCGATGATGTTGCCGGTCTCCTCGCCCGTGCGATGGTCCTTAACCAACTGGTAGGGCTGGAAGACGTAAGAGCGAATCTGGTTGCCCCAGGAGATGTCTTTCTTCTGGCTTTCCTTCTCGGCCTGCTCGGCCTGACGCTGCTCCAGAAAAAACTGGTAGAGGCGCGAGCGGAGCATTTTGAGGGCGGTGGCCTTGTTTTGATGCTGGCTGCGCTCGTTCTGGCACTGGACGACGATCTTGGTCGGCAGGTGGGTGATGCGGATGGCGGAGGACGTTTTATTGACGTGCTGGCCACCCGCTCCGGAAGCGCGGAAGGTGTCGATCTTGATGTCTTCGTCTTTGATATCGACCTCGATCGTGTCGTCGACCTGGGGCCAGGCGTAAATGGAACAGAAGGAGGTGTGGCGGCGCTTGTTGGCGTCGAAAGGCGAAATGCGCACCAGTCGATGAATGCCGCTTTCTCCCTTGAGCTGCCCGTAAGCGTATTCGCCTTCAACGAGCAGCGTGACGCTGCGGATGCCGGCCTCCTCGCCTTCGATCATCTCGATCGTGGTGACCTTCATGTCGTGGCGTTCGCACCAGCGGGCGTACATGCGGAGGAGCATCTGGGCCCAATCGCACGACTCGGTGCCGCCCGCACCGGCGTGAATGTAAAGGTATGAGGGGTTGGCGTCGGCCGGATCGCTCATGAGGGCGCGCGTTTCGAGCGCCTCAAGTTGCCCGGACAGGCGATTGGCTTCGGCGAGCAGGTCGGCCTCCATGGCGGGGTCGTTTTCAGCCAATTCGGATAGTTCGAGGGTGTCGTTCACGTCGCGTTCGAGCGCGGCCCACGGCTCGACGCGACTCTTGAGGAGGCTGAGCCTGCGGACCTGCTCCTGCGCGGCGACGGGATCATCCCAGAAGCCGGGGCGAACGGTCTCGTCTTCGATGCGGGCGATTTGCGCACGTAATCCATCGAAATTCAAATATTTGCGGGCTTCCTGGACGCGATTGCGCATCCATTTCAACTCGGAGAGGACGTCTTCGGGTTTAATGGCCAAAGGCTGCTCCTTCGCGGGGGGCCTGTGCGGGCGGCGCATCTGGGGACCGCCGGCGGGGCATCGCCACGACGACGGCGGCCACGCCCATTCTCAGCCGCGGTTGGATTGTAACGGAACGGGCGGGCGGATTCAAGCGCAACGGAGGAGCCTCGCGCGGAAAGGGGGCGCGTTGAGTGGTTGGCGGCGGAGGCTATCGGGTTGGAGTTGCAATAGAGCCGATACGTCGGACACGAGGTGTCCGCGGCCGGCTCTCCGGGAACCATCAGACGTTTTTCGCCAAATAGAGCATGGATGGGGCGCGTGGCAAGCGTGAGGCGGCGAAGGGGGCGTCGTGGGTTACTTCTCGGGCACGACGCCCGCTTCGGCCAGAGTTTTGCATACTTCATCGGTGCGGGCGATGACGCGCACGCCGGCGTTTTCCAGCGCGGAGATTTTTTCGCTGGCCGTGCCGCGACCGCCCGAGATGATCGCTCCGGCGTGGCCCATGCGCTTGCCGGGAGGGGCGGTGCGGCCGGCGATGAAGCCGACCACCGGTTTGGTCATGTGGGCGCCGATGTAGGCGGCGGCGGCTTCCTCGTCGGTGCCGCCGATCTCGCCGATCATCACCACCGCGTCGGTGTCGGGATCGGCGTTGAACAGCTCGAGGGCGTCGACGAAGCCCGTGCCGACAATGGGATCGCCGCCGATGCCGATGCATGATGACTGCCCGTAGCGGCCAGTGGTGAGTTGATGGACGATTTCGTAGGTCAGCGTGCCCGAACGCGAGATGACGCCGATCCGGCCGGGGGCATGAATGTGACCTGGCATGATGCCGATCTTGCATTTGCCCGGGGAGATGATGCCGGGGCAGTTGGGGCCGATAAGGCGCACATCCAGACGTTTTACCTCCCAATAAACCTTCATCATCTGGAGGGTCGGGATGCCCTCGGAAATGAGGACGATGAGGCGGATGCCGGCGTCGGCGGCTTCGAGGGCGGCGTCGGCGGCAAAGGCCGCGGGCACGAAGACGCAACTGGCGTCGACCGGATTCTCGGCGACGGCTTCGCGCACGGTGTTGTAGACGGGTCGGTCGAGAGCGGTCTGCCCGCCGCGGCCGGGAGTGACGCCGGCGACGACCCGCGTGCCGTAATCGATCATCTGCGCGGCGTGGAATTTGCCTTCGGTGCCGGTGATGCCCTGCACCAGGACGCGGGTGGATTCGTCCACAAGAATGCTCATGATGGGGTGCTTCTCCCTTGAAATCAAGCCGATAAACCAGTGTGGAGGATCATGATCGCGGTCGCGACGACGCCCGGGCCGGGACGCCGCGGCCGCGCGGCTAGGCGACGCCCTGGCTCAGTTCCACCGCCTTGCGGGCGGCCTCGGCCATTGTGGGCATCATGACCAGGTCGGTGCCGGTGAGGAGTTCGCGCGCCTTCTCTTCGTTGGTGCCGACCAGGCGCATGACGATCGGGATCTTGAGGCCGATCATCTCGCGCGCCTTGAGAATGCCTTCGGCGACGCGATCGCAGCGGACGATGCCGCCGAAGATATTGAACAGGATCGTGTTGACCGCCGGGTCGGAGGTGACGATGCGAAGGGCTGCGGCGATCGTGTCGGGCCGCGCGGCCCCGCCGACGTCGAGAAAGTTGGCCGGCTCGCCTCCGTATGCCTGGACCAGATCCATCGTTGCCATGGCCAGGCCGGCGCCGTTGACCAGGCAGCCGATGCGGCCGTCGAGCTTGACGTAATTGACCTCGTTATGGCGAGCTTCGACTTCGAGCGGTTCCTCCTCGTTTTCGTCGCGCAACTGCTCGATCTCGGGGTGCAGCATCAGCGCATTGTCGTCGAAATTGATTTTGGCGTCGCAGGCGACCAGTTCGTTGTGCTCGGTAATCACCAGGGGATTGATTTCGATCAGCGAGGCGTCCCACTCCATCAGGATCTGTTCGAGCGCCCGCATCGTCAGGCCGAAGGAGACCTGCAATTCCTTGGGGATCGACAGGAAATAGATGGCGCGGCGCACCTGGTAGTCGCACAGGCCCAAGCCGGGCTGGATGGGGATTTTGAGAATCCGGTCGGGATCGGTGGCGGCCACCTCCTCGATGTCGACGCCGCCCGAACTGGAGACGATGAAGACGGGAGTTTTCGAGGCGCGGTCGATCACCAGCCCCAGGTAGATTTCGCGGTCGATGTCGACGCCCCGCTCGATCAGCACTTTTTTGACGGTGATGCCCTTGATGCTCATGCCGAGGATGGCTTGGGCGTGGGCGCGCACTTCGTCGACGCTGCGGGCGAGTTTGACGCCGCCGGCCTTGCCCCGCCCGCCCGTGTGCACCTGGGCCTTGATGACCAGCGGAAAGCGGCTCATCGCCTCGGCGTGATGGACGGCCTGGTCGACCGATTCGGCCAGCCGCCCCTCGGGCAGCGAAATGCCGGTCTGACGCATGATTTCCTTGGCTTGGAACTCGTGAATATTCATGGCGATCTTCACATCCAACGGTGGAATTCGGAGGCCGCCGCAAGCGGCCCTTCAGGGGCCGACCAAGTCGGCCGATGGGGTCGGATCAATCGGCCCGCTTCATGGTGGTGAACTGGAGGAGCCGAATCTGGTTGCCCTCGGGATCTTCGAACTCGCACAGGTCGAAGCCGAACCCTTTTTCGGGGGCGCGAATGAAACGGACCCCCTGGTCGGTCAATTCATGATAAGCGGCTTGAAGGTCATCGACGACGACGCTGAATTTAATCGAATTGCGCGAGCGGTCGCAACCTTCCATGTTTTCGGGCAAGGTGCGGTGCAGGCCGAAATGAGCGCCGCCGCCGGGTAGGGCATACTCAACCCAGTCGCGCGTCTTGTAAAGGGGCTTGCCCAGTCCCAACGTCGTCTCGTAAAACTCGCGCATCCCTTCGAAATCGACCACGTAGAGGAAAACCACGTTGATTTTCTTCAGGATGGCCATGGGGCGCGGACCTTTCAAACGACGTTTGACTCGGTTTTCGATTCAACTCCACACGGCATGAATATGCCTCACCTCACCGCGGGACGCAAGACGTTTTCCGTGCCTTTTGGCACAATAAAAAGGGATTGGCGGATCCCGTGACATCGGCGCTCTCCGCCCTTCCCTTCTCTTATATCATAGTTTCAGCCAGACGGCGAGAACGGCTTGAGGCATCGCCGGATGACCTCGAATATTCAGATATATAACCGTAACGAGAAAATCTCCATGCCCTTTTTTTTCCAAAATGGGTGAGTGAGTAACATGAAAGGTATCGTATACGGCGAGGGCATCGAAGACAGAGCCATCGGACGGTAGAAATGCCATGGGTATCCGTCACCGGTTTGAGGCCGGGATTTCCATCGCCGTGGGATATGTACTTGCCATAGTTTTTCGGACCCTTACGTCTGTAAAGAAATCGCGGAATTCCAAATGAACCTAAGGGCGAAGGCGAAGGACAGATCCGAAGGGCAGCGGCTCGTAGGATATGCCTCCAGGCCCGTGCAGGTCACGGCTTCCGCCCACCCCGCGCGCGCTCAGGGGTGGGTCCGGATAATCTGCGATCGTACCTTCGTGACGCACAACTCCCACGCGCGCTCAGGGGTGGGTCACCATGTGCCTGCATTGGCGATTTTTATGAGCGACACATCCTTGACAAATGCCTGCAAATGCGAGATATTACGGATCTTCGCGGCTTGCTCCGGCGTAGCGCAATCGGTAGCGCAGCGGACTGTTAATCCGTGGGTTGCAGGTTCGAGTCCTGCCGCCGGAGCCAAAAAACCCCAATAAAATCAAGCAGATACGGAGAATAGGAAAAGGTTCACATCGAAACCAAATAAATTATTTCTACCTTTTGTCTACCGGAGCGAAAACGAGACCGCCCCCAAACCGTCAGGCTGGGGGCGCAGCATCATGATGCTGGGGGTCGATGGGATCGAGGGGATCGAGGGGATCGTCACCGTCCAGGGCCAGGAGGGGGGGCGCACCTCGCGCGCGCGGGGGGATTGTGGCCCGCCACGCCCGCCGGCAATCGAGCCATGTCATCCATCGGGTGGGGTCGAGAAAAGGCCGTGGCGGGCACGCATCGCGGTTTTTCGCGGAGGATCGGGCCGGCCAAAAAGGAAACGCGACCGTCCACAAAAAAAACCGCCGACCAGGTCATAACTCTGGCCGGCGGCCGGTGTCGCCCCCGCGATTGAGCGGCACCGGGGAAAGCGCCCGCACGAGCGGATGAGGAACGTCGGGCACCCTCCCAAATTTGCGGGGCGACCGGCCAAGGGGTTCGACCGACCGCCCCATTGCGCCGCGAGGGGGGCGGCGCGTCTGCGGACCTTACGACGTGCGCGCACCCAGCTTGACCGCCCAACTCAAGCTGTCCGTGCCGACGCGCGGCGTGATCGCATCGGGCCAGAGCGGCCGGCCGTCAACCCGGATGATTGTCCGGTAACCTACTTGGTCCGTCTGCCATCCGACATGGACGGATTTTTCCAAACTGACATCTCGGCGCAAGCCGATTGCGTATCGCGAAAAGTCGGCCAGCAGCACGTCGCCGGCGTCGCCCAGTTCGGCCATTTTTTCCGAGAACACGCACGGCCGCGTCAGAATCGAGAATTGCCCGTTCGTTTCGCTCAAGACCGGATAGTGACTCCCGCCGGTTCCGACTACGACCGACAAACCCAGCAATTGCGGAATCGTGCTCGGGTGGCAAACCCAAACGCTGTTTTTGAAGCAGGCCGGATGCAGCCGCGCCAACATTTTCGTCAGGTTTTCATACTTGATGGTTGCGTTTGCCTGCGCGCTTTCCTTGGCAACCTCGACCGTCGAAGCGCAGTTGAGAACGCCCAGGGGTTGCCCGCCACCCGAACCGGTCAGGAAATAATAATCGAGATTCCACGATAGCGCGCGGATCATCGCGGCTCCCAATTGGGTTTCGAAGTTGACGCCGTCGGCGATGAGTTCGTTCGACGCCGCCGTGAAGATCGCCAGTTTGTGCGCGGACAGCGTGATCGCCTGCAACTTCGCCACTTGGTTCGACGCCTCAGCCGCCTCGCCCAGCCACGAGCCTTTTAGGCCGGCAAGGTTGCTGGAATGGTCCGCCGCGTCGAAAGAGGGAATCTGCAGGCTGAGCGATTGCATCGGCCACACTTGCGCGCGGGAGCGAACGACTTCATCTTCCAGCGCCGCGTCGAAAAGCAGGCGGGCGTATTCGAGCGGCACGACCAGGCCGCCTTCGCTCGGAACCGCTTCGGTCGCGCCCGTCATCAGGCGCACGTCGGCCAGGCCGCTGTGGACGGTCCGCAAATAATCGTCGAACGACGAAAAGCCGCTGGCCCGGGATGTCGGGCCGAACATCGCCGTGAATTTCTTTTCGGTCAAGGAAAGCGCCGGCCGAACGCCCGCCGCTTTGGTCTCGGGGATGCCGCCCGCGACGCAATCCGGGGCTTTGGTGAGAGTCTTTTCGATTTCAGTGCTCAGCATAGCGGAAAACTCCTTCGACAGTTCATAATTGTTACTATCAACGCAATCGGCGTCAATAGTGTTGAATGTACACGCGAAAATCTGAGTCAGTTTCGGCACATAGGCATTCCACAACACGATGTGGTCGCGTAGCGCGTCATGGACGCGCGTGTTGGTATCAGCCAGCTTGTCGCGCAGCCGCTTAACCTTCGCCGGCGGAGCCTTGTCCTTTTCAAGAGCGATCACGTCCGCTTCGGTGTTGTGCAGGTCCTCCGATATTTCGACCAGATCCCGCGCTACGCGGCAAAATATGCGCACGATACGAAGGCCGTCGCCTTCATCCTTGATCGGCGCGTCTGTCGCGAGCCATTCCCGATCTTGCCGATCTATCTCGGCCTCGTATTCTTTTGGATCGTAAGGCATGTTGAAACCCTCCTGTCAAAAACTATAGCTTCGCCCGAACGCTATACAAAGCAATTATATTTTTATATTTTCATCGTCGCACAAGCGCTTTATAGCTTCCGCGATTAAATCCGATTGTTTGCTACCTTTGCCGCGTGCCGTCTTTAGCATGGAAAGGCGACGATGCAAGTCAACGGATAACTTGGTTCCGCAAAAGATACCGCTATCGTCGAGCCGGTCGCGCAATGACTGAATGCGGCTTTCAAGGTCGCGAATCTCAGCGTGTTCATTCGTCATCGGTTACCGCCTCCGCTACCTTCCGCGCCCGCCGGCGGGGCTTCGGCGTCGATGCTATGTGTTTCGTGCCGCTGCCGGCCAGAAATCTTTCAAGTTTCGCATTGACGGGCTTGCGGTCCGCCAGGCGCAAGCGCCGGCGGCCGGCAGGGGTCAAACCGAGCGCGTTCAAGCAGTCGATACAGATCCGCGAAAACCGGACCGCGATATCGCCGGCCGGATGGGCTTTCGTCGCCGTCGGGGTGGTGAAGGTATATCCTTCGCGTTCGAGCGTCTCCTGCGCCGATTCACAGGCGCGCCAGGCCGCGATATACTGGATCAGCACCGCCCGGTCGCAATGCTTGAGGGTTCCAGCATCGTTCAAGTCCTGAACTATCAGGTCCCACTCGCGCCGCTGTGCCGGGGTGAGTCCCTCGGGCTTGTCCGGCACCTCGCCGGGAAAATCAACATTAATCGTCATGACTCAATACCTCGCAATCAAAATTTGGTCTCGAAAATGTCTTAATCCACACATGGCTGGGAGACGGTCACACGCGCGAAAGCCCTGAACTTTACATACCCGTTCCCCTTTTCGCCTTGCCCGTCCGCCGGGGGCATCGGGCCGTCGCCGCCTTTGCGTGGCGGCCGGATTAAATGATCAGCCGGCCCGCCGTCGATCAGCCGCCACCAATTCACTTTGTCTCTATTTGTCAGGAAGGGTTGTGCGAGATAGTACGCAAGGCCGCCGTCGATCAGCACCAGTCGGCCCGAAATGTGCCAACGAAGCAAATGACCGATCCGTGTGTTGATGGGTTCACCAAACGCTTCAATGAACTCGCGGACGGGGAGTGCCGCAAGGTCTGTTTCATTGACTGGCGCGACACCGAATCGCCGAAGCCACTCGCGAAAGAATTCGACTCTGGCATTGCCCTTGTGTGTGCTCATCTCTTTGCTCCACCCATATCAAGCATCGCCTCGCTTGCCGATCCGCCCGCCACGGTCACGTATCGCATTTCTTCAGCCACCTTGCGCTCGACCCGCTCGACGGGCAGAGCGCAGGCCGCCGGGGTCTCCTGTGCGCGTCTGGCGGCCTTGGCGGGCATCTTCGGCGCAGGCCGCCCGGAATCTCTGGTGTTGCTCGCTAGTTCAGTTCGTGCGTCAAGTCATCGTGCTCGACGTTGACCACAAACACCGGCAATCCGGCCGCCTTGAGCTGGCCCACGACGCCCCGGAAGTGCCGTTCGTATTCCCGCCAGTCGCGCGGGGTGAAATGCTCGTAATCGACCTCGCCGCTCGGGTGGCGGGGCGGGGTCCAGGGCTTCCGATCACGCTTTTTCATGTCAGTGACTCCAAATCAGAAAAAGTCAAAAAGTCTAGAAAGTCTGTAAAGTCTAGGAAGTCTGTAAAGTCTGGGAAAATAAGGACTTTTGCCAGACTTTCTAGACTTATTGAAAAAGTGTGTGTTTTGTGCAATCATACAGACTTTCTAGACTTTCTAGACTTTTTGTGTTTTTACGGGTTTTGTGCTTTACAAAATCCTTCGGGCAGCATCCACGTCCACCCACCTCGGAAACCTCCGGGCTTAGCTTTGATGTTCATACGTTTCTTAGCGTTATAGAGCGTTGCCCGCTTGATACCGCGCGCCTCACCTTCCTCGAAGATCCTTTCAGACTCCATCGCGCCGGGGGTGAGAAACTCCGTCAAGAAGTCCTGCGCCCTCTCGATTGGATCATCATCATCGTCTTCGTCATCAAGTTCACCGATGTATGACCACAGTCCACCTTCAAAGCCGAGTTTCAAGCGCAGTTCGGCGATATCCCGACCTGTGACGTGCAGTTCACCCTTACGCCCCTTGCGGGTGAGCACGATCAGGCCGTCCGCCGCGGCCGGCAAGCCCGACTCCCCAAGGATCGTATCGAAGATGTTGTCGGCCTGACTCTTGCGCGTGTGGTGAACGCAAACGATACAGACATGGTGCCGTAGGGCGATAGCCTGAAGGGCGGCCCCGATGGCAACGCCGTGCTCGTAAGCATCCTCGCCGCGTGGCGTCGGGGGCTTAATGCGGCCGATGGTGTCGATCACCACCAGCGCCCCCTGGTGCTCACTACACCACTTGTCAAGATCCGCCAAACCGCCGTCGTTGAGCCTTTTCCACTGGAACGCGAAATGTAGCGTGGCGGGTTTGCCCAGGCCAATGATGTCGAGCCGACTGTTGACGCGGCGCGGGGAATCCTCCAGGCATAGCAGGAGAACGTCGCCCCCGGATGTCGCGTATTTGCCCCACAGGGAACGCCCCAGCGCGACCATAACGGCGAGCAGGAATAGGAGCCATGATTTACCCCGCTTCGGCCGGCCACAAACCATAAACAAACCTTCGGTCAAAATGCCGTCGACGATGACGCGCAGGTCGGGGAAGGTCGTTTCTCCCAGACTGGCAGCGGTAACAATTTGTGGTCCCTTAGATTTCGCGTCGTGTGGCGGACTATATTCCGGCGTGGCGTCCATGATATCCAATAGTTTCGCATCGTCGTTCACGATATGCTACCTCCACTCGCCATGATCCAATCGTAAACGTCGCCCTTGAGTCCGAGACCCGGTAGCGACACAATTTTGATACTCTTCGCGATACCGAATAATGATCGCGCGACCAGATCCGCGTGGGCGCGACCGTCGGGGTCGTTATCAGGCAAAATCGTAACCACCTTGCCCGCAAGAGCTTGACTATACTCTCTCCGCCAGTGCTTCGCCCCGTCATCATTGCAAACCGCGAGGATTCCGAAGTCCCACAAAAGATCACAACATTTTTCCCCTTCGACCACAAAAATCGAATCGTAAAAAGGTATCTGTTCGACGCGATAGATAACTCGCTCGACGCCCGTCATGCACCCGCGCCCACCGATCCACTCACCATCTCGGTATACCTCAAACAAACATACCTTGCGTTCGGGATTGAGCACGCCCTTATTGTAACGCAGTTTACGGTAATGCGGATCTCCATAGGGCGTGTTATAGTGATAGATCGCCGATGGTTCAGCCTGGGGGCGATGGTAGGATTTCGGTGTGGATGGTAGCGGCCGCGTCGCTGGCCGTCGATTAGTGTGTTCATTGCCGTCGAGCCGGTGAAACCATCCCGCCTCGCCCCAGCGATGTTCGGACTCGACCCGCTGGCAAATTGCCCATACTCCAGGTTGGCATAAGCACCAGTCATGCTTTCCGCAGATACCACATGGGTTTTCACGTGAGACTCGGTAGTCTCGTAAATTGTCTGGCACAACGTGGTGAGCGGCGGGGGCGGTCATCGGCCGCCTCCCTTGAAGGCTTTCGCGAACTGCTCGAATGTAACGCGCTCCATGGATTCAATATCATGCAATTTAACCAGGGCCACCGGGTCGATATGCTGAGTAATACAGTTTGCGACCAGTGTTTTTAATATCGCCGGCGGCAGGGCATCTACCTCAACCGATTCGCCTGAGAATGCTTTACTGCGACTATCAGAAGATTTTGTGGGTCGAGTAAGTAGATTGTATTGCTCGACCTGGTCGCGCGTCACCGCGACCCGCTCGAAATGTATTGCGGAGCGTGGCGCAAATTGCCGCAGTCTTTTTTCGACGTTCCTTGTGATATCCAAACCCGAAGGGTCCAGGTCGCCGAAAAAATAAATGAACGCATCCTTCCGGCCGGCGTCGATGGCCCGGCCGGCCTCGAATAGATAGCTTAATGATGAATAGCCACGACTCACCATCAACGGCACATGGAATTTTTCGGTCACCTCGTAGAACACGCCCGCCAGCGCGTCTTTCTCGCACCAGACTTCAACATAATGCTGTTGATTCTGCCAAAGGTCGCGGGCGTAAGTCTCCGCTGTGATACGTAAAGCCTGCTCCATCGAGTCCCACGTCACCGGCCGTCGTTGCCACCGGGTAGAGTCTGCAATCCACCCAAAAGGAATATCGCCTGCTAGGCGCATCTGGCCAAGTAAGCGAACGACCACACCCTGATAGGCTTTTTCGGTTTTTTCGATCCGGCCATCTGAGACCTCCCGATAATACAACTGGCGACACGTCATAGGGTGGTCAGCCTCAAGGGTGGCGTAGATCGCAGTCCTGAGCGCCTCCATTTCACATTTCGAGCGTCGAACGCGCTTTATCGGGCATGCCCCATAAGTGGCCGTCACCATGGCATTCACCGCCCACCGGCCGCGTCGGCCGATTGGGAGTCGAGCCAATTCCTGATCACGCTGGCGCGCCACCGCAACCGGCGGCCGATTCGGATCGGCTTGAGCGGAAAGCGCCCGCGACAGAGCGCGACCCGGATTGACGCTCGACTCATGCCCAGTAGACGGCCCAGGCTTTCGCTATCCAACAGGCAGTCCGCCACGGCCGCTTCGCCGATTGAAATGTTACCCTCGTCCATCATCGTCAACCTCCCAAAGTTTCGTGGCACTGACTGTGCCTGAAACAAGGTTAATCGACGATGTTGTTATCTTTAGGGGAGATTTCGGAAAAAAACGCGTCTAAAATCGTTCGCTGCCATCAATGGCGAGATTGACGCACTCGCGGAGGTCTTTGTTTTTGTGAATCCGTTCTTTGAGGGTACAAGGTTCAATATCGATATTCATTCCCTCACTCAGGATTTCACTTGCCATAGCAACAAACGCGTCTTGTGATAAAGGTAGGCGCATTAGAGAAACGACCTTTGCCAGGGCGCGAAGAAATTGGCGTTGGTGCTCTTCGACGCTATAGCAATCAAACCATCTTATAGTGGATACTTGAGCCTCAATCGGTTTGCCTATCAGCATGCCCGGCCAGAAAAAGCCGTCGATGGCCTTTTTGAGTGCACTACCGCCTTTGGGTCGTTTGGGAATGTAGCTCAACGTTTTTCGCCGGGCCTCGATGTGTTCCTTTTTCGCATTCTTTAGGTTTTCCATTTGCTCTAATATAGCTGGTATATTACGCAAATGAATCTTGATGAAAAACCATCGCCTTTTTAATTCCCTGTTTATCTCAGGATCGTGCGCGCCATGTTTTTCCGATAGGTATAATAATTCGTCAAGTGGCATCGCACTTAGCAATAGTTCGCGCTGTGCCTCTGGTAGCTCGGATCGGTATATTGAATCTTCTGGTTTATTGGGATTGCGAGCGAACGCTCGATCAAGTTCAGTTAGACAGACGCCAAGTATCTGCTTGGACTTTGTGATAGTACGAATGACGCGTGGGTCGTTGGGATCACTAACTAAATATGGGAATTCGTCATCTACAAAAGAGGCAATACTATCGGATTTAGTTCGGGCCATGATTGCTACCTCCCTTGGATAGCGTCCCTATGGTAAACAGGCGGGCACCCGGTAGGGAGCCGGGCCGGTCGGGTTATAAGGCCGCGCCGTTGCCCGCCACTTCGTAAATAATTACGTTGCCTCTTCCGGAATTATAGTGGATAGAGTTCAAGGCCTCCACAGTGGAAATAGATCGCATTGATGAACCGTTGCACGTTGCGGAAGCCGTAGGCTTTTTTCTTGATGGTCTGGATTTTGTTGTTGATGCCCTCGGCGATCGAGTTGGTGGCCCCGAGCCTAAAGAACGAGAGGATCCGCTCCAGATGCCGGTTGAACATGCGGGCCACGTCGATGATCGGCGCCAGGCGGCTGTGCGTCGCCCAGAAGTACCAGTCCTTGAAAAACTTGCGGGCGTTGGCCGGATAGACATAGCGCCAGAAATGGCGGAAGGTTT
>JAMCWS010000404.1 GCA_023480605.1 bacterium | reverse complement strand
CAGAAGTCGACGGCCCGCTTCATGACCTCGGGCAGTTTGCGGTCGTTGCGGACGCGGGGCACCTCGGCCCGGTGTTTATAGATTTTGCCCAGGAAGCTGACGGTGGCCGAAAGGTAGCCGGGGTCGGCCCCGTCGTATTCCAGGCACCAGCCCTCGGGTTCGCAATAGGTGTAGAACGCGTCAAGTTTTTCCTGGTAACCGTCCCAGAGTTCACGTGAACCGAGCAGACGGGCGGCCTCGAAGACCGGGAGGACGGCCATCGCATGGTGGTTGGCCAGCACGCCCGGCTCGTCCCAGCGGGCCAGGTAGCGGCCGGCCTTTTCGCAAGCCTCGAAAAAGCGGCCCCGCAACCGGTCGGGGAAGGCGTCGCCCAGCAGGCGATAGGAGTCGATCATGGCGTGGAGTAAAAAGCCGGTGGGACCGGCCCAGCCGCGCTCGTTGGGATAGAATTCATCGAAGGAGCCGTCGCGTTTCTGGATTTTAAGCCAGTATTCGATGCCGGCCACCGTCCAGTCGCGGACCTTGTCCTGCTGGTGATAGATGTTGCCCGGCATCGGGTGGCGCCAGGCCAGGGCCAGGGCGTGGACGGCAAACTGGGCGATGGCGCTGGGGAAGTCGGTGGCGCGGCAAAGCCAATACTCGCGGTTGCAGCATCCGTAGGTCGGCGAGAAAGGGTTGCGGTCCTCCAGTGAGAGGAGCCGCGGCACCTGCGCCAGGGCTTTGTGTGCGTAAATATCGCGCAAATTGTGATTCATGCGTTAGCGGATCTCCTTGGAGTCATGGGACCTATGGTACGTATGGGACCAATGGAACCTTTGAGACGATGAGAAGCCTGATCAATCATGGCAACCGTTTGGTGATCAGGTCGGCCAGGACGCCGATGGCCAGCAGTTGCAGGGCCGAGACGAACAACAGCGAGGTCGTCGTGTCGAGAAAACGGCCGATGCCGAAGACGTTGCTCAGGATAAGGGTCGAGCCGCCGACCAGAACGCTGGCCGCCAGGAGCGACAGGGCGCCCGGCAGGAAGACCTTCATCGGGTCAAAGTAGAGGATCGTGCGCAGGATGAGTTGCAGGAAACCGAGCGTGTCGCGCACGGGGCGAATCTTCGAGCGCCCCACCCGCGCGTGGTAATCGATCGCCGTGTAGCACACCCGGTGGCCGTTGGTGAGGGCCGCCAGGGTGATGGTCGTCGTGAGCGAAAAACCGTCCGGGTAAAAGCGTTCGTATTTCGTCCAAAGCTCGCGGCGGATAACGCGCAGGCCGCTGTTGAGGTCGGGGATGCGCAGGCCGGCCAGATAATTCGCCAGGCGCCCCAGAGCCCACTTGGCGGGGCGACGCAGGAAAGGTATCTTGGCCCCCGCCCCCGTCCGCGCGCCGACGACCATGTCGACCCGCGCTCCGTCCTCGCCGGCTTCGAGCTGGGCCACCAGGCGCGGGATTTCGCGATTGGGGTAGGTGCCGTCGCCGTCGGTGATGACGAGGATGGCGTGGCGTGCCTCGCGGGCGCCGGTCTTGAGGGCGGCGCCGTAGCCTCGGTTGGTTTCGTGGCGAACGAGGCGGCAACCGGCGGCGGCGGCGCGATCGGCGGTGGCGTCGGTCGAGCCGTCGTCGACGACGATCACCTCGGCGGGGCGCTCGAGCGCCGCGAGCGCGGCCCGGATTTCGGCCACCACGGGCCCGATGCCGTCGGCCTCGTTGTAGCAGGGAACGATGACACTGACGCCGCCGTCGGCCACGCGCGGCCCCTTTCATCCGGCGATTCGACCCCGTGGAAATCCATAGCAGATTCGCCGCATCTTGGCGAGAAGGTTCTTCGGAAGCCGTTCTCCGGAACGAGCGGCCGCGCCGGCGTAAGCCGCCCGGAGGCGGCATGGCGCCACGGCCGAAAAAATTTTCTTGACGGCGGCTTCCCATAATCACATAATGACATGTGATTAATGGAGACGGAGCGCCGATGACCGTCCGTCTCCGGAAACGAAGGATGCACGGCCATGATCTCGCGAACCGGTCTGCACGCCGTCAGGGCCCTCGCCGAACTGGCCCGGTTGCCCGCGGGACACTACGCCGGGGCCGGGGCGGTCGCGGGCCGGATCGGCGCGCCGGCCAATTACCTCGGCAAGCTGCTCCAGGATCTGACCCGCGTGGGACTCGTGGAGTCGCAGAAGGGGCTGGGAGGCGGCTTCCGCCTGGCCCGCGATCCGCGGCGCATCACGCTCTACGATATCGCCGACCCGATCGACCACGTGAGTCGCTGGGGCGGCTGTTTCATGGGCCAGGGCGCCTGTTCGGACGACGCCCCCTGCCCGGTTCACCGGCGCTGGGCGCGCGTGCGCGAGGCGTATCTCACGATGCTCAAAAAGACGACCGTCGCCGATCTGGTGGGCGGAAGGGGCGCCGCCGCGGTGCGCGGTCTCGCCGGGACCGGGAAGACGTGATTTTTTTACGGCATAAAGCACATAATCACATGTGATTAATACATTACATCGGCGACCGACCCCTTCGGCGCCACCCACAAGGAGGATTGATTCCATGAAACCCACCGAGATTCTTTCCGGCGAGCACCGCGTCATCGAGATCGGGCTCGACGCCCTGGAGGCGATGACGCGCCAGGCGCTGGCCGACGGCCGCCTCGAGGCCGCCCCGGCCCGCCAGGCCGTCGACTTCCTGCGCAATTTCGCCGACCGCTGCCACCACGGCAAGGAGGAG
>JAMCWS010000200.1 GCA_023480605.1 bacterium | reverse complement strand
GGCCGGAACCCTTGGCGGCGAAGAGAAGCGCCGCGGCCCCGGCGGCCCAGTCGGCTCCGGGTCGGCGCGGGTCGAACGCCCGCCGCGCGACGCCATACAGCGCCAGACAGACGGCCGCATGCAGGAGAATGTTGACGGCAAAGTAGGGCCAGGCGGGATCGCCCCACGGCCGGCCCAGGGCTTTCTGGAGCTGGATCGACAGGCGGGTCAGCGGCCGCCAGAGATGCTTGCCGCGATCGGGCGGCCACCACGGCGCAGCGAGCGAACCGGCCCACCCGGCCGCCGTGGCGGGCACGCGCAATTCCGCAACTTGCGCGACGTCAGCGAATGAAAACCGGTTTCGCAGCGCCGGGGCGAATGCCGCGATGGCGGCCATGGCAATGAGGGCGGGCCAAGTCCAAGGCGCCGTTCGAGGCTGCGCCGGCGGTTCCGGCGCCGAGATGGCGGGTGGCGCCGCGACCTCGCCGCCACGCGGCTTGTAGCTGACTTGATTGGTTTTTGATGTCGGGTGGCGCATGGCGGGGAGCCCGGCGGCAAGGACTCGGGTGGCGGCGGTCATTTACACTGCCGCGCGCCCCTCCAATCTAATCGCCGCGCCTTACGGCGGCCAACCGAAATCGGTGGCCGCCAACCGTTGACGGCCGTCATCCGTTGGCGGCCGGCATCGTGTGAAAGGCTTCGTTGAGACTGCCGGTTCGGTAGCCGGCCAGGTCGACGGTGACGTAGCGGAAGCCCAATTCGCGCAGGCGGGCGGCGACGGCCTCGCGCAAGGCGGGGTCGAGCAGACGGTCGATCTCGTCGGGGCCGACCTCGATCCGGGCGATCTCGTCGTGGTGGCGCACGCGCACCAGGCGGAAGCCCTGCTGGCGCAGGAAACGCTCGCCGTCGGCCACTTGGCCGAGTCGCCGCTGGTCGATCTGAATGCCGTAGGCGATGCGCGACGCCAGGCAGGGCATCGAAGGCTTGTTCCAGTTGGGGAGGCCCAGGGCGCGCGCCAGGTCGCGGATTTCGCTTTTGCGCAGGCCCGCCTGCCGCAGCGGGCTGGCGATCTGCAATTCCTGGATCGCCTTCAGACCGGGGCGCCAGTCGTCCACATCGTCGGCGTTGGAGCCCTCGGCGATGGCCGGCACGTTCATCCGCCGCGCCATTTGGCGGATGCGGTCGAAGAGTTCATGCTTGCAGAAATAGCAGCGATTGACCGGGTTCTCGGCATAATTTTCGATATCGAGTTCGCTGTATTCCAAGGTCACGATATTGAAGTCGTGATCGCGAGCCAGGCGCAGCGCGTCGTCGTATTCTTCGGGCGTCAGCGTCTCCGAGCGCGCCGTGATGCCGATGCAGTTTTCGCCCAGCGTGAGCGTGCCGACTTTGAGCAACAAGGTGGAATCGACCCCGCCCGAGTAGGCGACGATGACCCGCTTGAGTTCGTCGAATATTCCAACGAGTTTGCGCAGTTTTTCGGCGTGGGGCAGCGTATCGATCTTGATTGATGTGAGTGCCATGGTGGTTCCTTTTCCAGTTCCGGCCGTCCGAGGAGGCGCAAATGACCGGCGGATCATGATATCCGCATCACGATATTTTGTGAACCATTTTTCGCGGCTCGGTCGTTACGACTATGTCGCGACGGCGCTTGCCGCGGCCGCCGCACTTCGTCCGCGACGGACCTTTGCCCCGTTCCCCAAACGCCCCCGTCCCCCGGCATTCGGTTTTGACAAACGCATCCGCCATTATCTCTCCGCCCGGGGCTGTTTGCCACTGATTTCGATGCCGCAAATTCCGGCGGGCGCCCGGATGCGCGCGGCCTCGGCTCCCAAAAAGATGACCACAAGGTATTCATCTTTCCCGATGCGCGACCGCGCCGGATATGGTTGAATATGGCCCTGAACGGCCGCCGGTTGCCGAATATGACTGTCGTCCGCAGAAAACCGGGGGGAGCATCATGGACGAACGATTCAAGAACCTGGAGGCCTGGCGCGGGCGGCGCGTCGTTGCCGCGATGAGCGGCGGCGTCGACAGTTCGCTGGCCGCCACTCTCCTCCATCGGGCCGGCGCCGAGGTCATCGGCGTGCGGATGCGTCTGTTTGGCGGGCCGGAGCGCTCCGATCGCCCCGGCGTCGGCCCCGCCGCCGGCTTCGGCGTCGAGCCGGCGACCCCCGATGAACTCGATGCCGCCCACGTCGCCCGGCGTCTGGGCATTACGTTTCACGTCCTGCCGCTGCACGCCGAATTCCACGAGCGCGTCGTGGCTCCCTTCGTGCGCGAGTATCTGGCCGGCCGAACGCCCAATCCGTGTGTCATCTGCAACCGGCGGATCAAGATGGGCGCGCTGCTGGAGGCCGCTCGCGCGCTGGGCGCCGAGGCCGTCGCCACGGGGCACTACGCCCGCCTGGCCGTCGGCGCTTCCGGGCGCGCCGAACTGCTCGCCGCCGCCGACCGGCTCAAGGACCAGAGCTACTACCTGGCGCGCCTGACCCAGGACCAGTTGCGCCGGCTCGTCATGCCGCTGGGCGCGATGACCAAGGGCGAGACGCGGGCGCTGGCCCGCGACCTCGGCCTCCATGTCCACGACAAGACCGATTCGCTCGAAATCTGCTTCATCCCCGACAACGACTACCGTCGGTTTTTGCGCGAGGCGGCTCCGGCGGGCGATCCGGCCGCGTCGGGCGGGGACGCCGCCGGCGAAATCGTCAACGCGCGGGGCGAAGTATG
>JAMCWS010000163.1 GCA_023480605.1 bacterium | reverse complement strand
GCGCCCGGCGGATCAAGCTGCCGCAGATCGTCAATGGGCGCGTCGGCCGTCCCGATGACGTCGATGTTTATCGCATCGATGGGCGCGCCGGCGAGGAAGTGGTCGCCGAGGTCTGCGCCCGCCGGCTCAATTCGCCCCTCGATTCGCTGCTCCAATTGGCCGACGCCGACGGTCGGGTGGTGGCGTGGAACGACGATCACGACGAGCAGGATACGGGCCTGCTCACCCATCACGCCGACTCCTGGCTTCGCGCCCGGTTGCCCAAAGACGGCGCCTACTATGTCCGTCTTGCCGATGCGCAGCATCACGGCGGCGAGGACTACGGTTATCGCCTGCGCTTGTCGCCTCCGCAGCCCGATTTCGCCTTGCGCGCCACTCCCTCCACCCTCAACGTGCCGGCCGGGCGCGCCGTGCCCCTGACGGTGCATGTCTTGCGCAAAGACGGCTACGACGGCGAGATTCTATTGGCGTTGAAAGACGCGCCTCCCGGCTTTACGCTCGCCGGTGGGCGGATCGCCCCTGGACGCGACCAGGTGCGCCTGACCCTTGAAGCGCCGGCCCGGGCCATCGACCGTCCCGTCGTCATCAGGCTGGAAGGTCGCGCGCGGATCGGCGGCCAGTGGCTCAGTCGGCCGGTCGTTCCGGCCGAAGACATGATGCAGGCATTCGCCTACTGGCACCTCGTGCCTTCTCAGGATTTGACGGTTGCCATCAGGGGCGCCCGGTTCCGTATGCCCCCGATTCAGCCGGTGATCAACGGCCCCGTGCGGATTCCGGCCGGCGGCACGGCGCAGGTTCAGATTCGCGCGCCGCGCTTCCCGATTCCTCAATACCTCAAGCTGGAACTGAACGATCCGCCTAAGGGCGTCATCTTGCAGGATGTGAAGGCCGTGCCCGGCGGGCTGACACTGACCGTGAAAGCTGACGTCGAGGCCGCCAAGCCCGGCTTTGCCGACAACCTGATCGTCGAGATGATCTCCGACCGGACCGGCGGTGGGGCGAAAGCCAAGGCCGCCGCTCCGAATCAGCGATTTTCCATCGGCGTGCTGCCGGCCATACCGTTTGAAATCGTGAGGCAATGACCTGTTCCCAGGGGTTGACGGGCGGCGATCGTAACGCACAACCGCCCCGGTAATTTTGCGGTTGGCCGCGACGGCGGAGATGGCGAATGGACGTCTTTACTTATCACTGCGGAAACATTCCCGTATCGGTGAACATTTCGCATTTCCGTGCCCCGGAAGGCGTCGACGAATACCACCTCGTCGCGTGCCCCACGGCCTACGACAGCTTCGCGGTCCAGTTGGACCAGGTCGGCCGCGCTTATGGCGGCGCGCTGGAGTGGCTCGGACTTGATCCGCGCACCGCCCTTCTGCGGCGCTTCTTTTGCAGCGATCCGGCCAACCAGGCGCTCCTGCTCGAAGCCGATCCCCTCGCCAATCCCCGCGCGACGGCCGATCCATGCGCCGTCTCCTGGGTCGGGCAGGCGCCCGTTCCCGAGGGCAAAGTCGCCCTGTGGGCGTATCACGCGAACGATCCCGGCGGAGCACTCGATAAAAGTTTGGATGGCGCGACGCTGACGTGGCGGCGCGGCGAACTCGCCCACCACTGGACGACGGGCCTATCCAGCGTCGACGGCCGGACGCCTTACGATCAGACCCATGCGTTGTTCGAGCAATACGACGGCTGGTTGCAGGGCCGCGGCCTGGCGCTGTCCGATCACGTGATTCGTACGTGGCTGTTCGTGCAGAACATCGACGCCAATTACCAGGGGATGGTGCTCGCGCGCCGCGAATACTTCGCCGCTCGCGGTCTCACGCCGCGGACGCACTATATCGCCAGTTCAGGAATCGAGGGCAACAGCCCCACGCCCGGCGCCCGGGTTACGCTGGACGCTTACGCCGTCGGGGGCTTGCGCCCCGATCAAATCCGCTATCTCGCGGCGTTGGATCACCTCGCGCCCACGTACACTTACGGCGTCACGTTCGAACGCGCCACCGCGGTCTCTTATCGCGACCGCCGGCAAGTCATCATTTCGGGCACCGCCAGCATCGACCCCCAAGGTAACATCCTCTATCCGGGCGACGTGGCGCGCCAACTCGATCGCACGCTCGAGAACATCGCCGCGCTGCTCGACCAGGCCGGGGCCACGCTCGCCGATATGGCCTTGTTCATCGTTTACATACGCGATCCGGGTGACCACGCGGTGGCGCGGCGGCGGATGCGCGAGCGGATCGGCGAGGCGCCGCTGGCCGTCGTCGTCGCCCCCGTCTGCCGCCCCGGCTGGCTCATCGAGGTCGAGGGTCTGGCCATCCTTCCCGCGGCCAATCCAATCCTGCCGGCGTTCTGACGGCGGCCGCCGCATGTCAGGCTGCAAAGGACGAAACCGGCCCAAAGGACGTAAAGGACTCAAAGGACGTAAAGGACCCGAAGGACTCAAAGGCCGCAACCGAATCGAATTTTTCACCCGATCATACGATTTCGCCGGGTCTCGCCCTCAATTTTTATGTTCTTGAGGTCTTTTCTGTCCTTTACGTCTTTTGGCTGCTTTCCGCCGCGTGCCCCCGGCTCAGGCGCACGAACTCGTCGCACATGGCCTCGATGGCCTCGGGGCGGTGGCCGGCGCCGCGCGGGTCGCCATACCACTGTGCGATGAAGCCTCCCGCCGGGCGTCCGAGTCGGTTGACCAGGGCGCGGCAATAAGCCCGGATCT
>JAMCWS010000265.1 GCA_023480605.1 bacterium | reverse complement strand
TGGAAGAGCGAACGGACATAATTTTCGTTTGACTTACCTTCACCGGAGCAGGTTTATTGGCTATCATCCCATACGGGCCATTCGGGCGCCGGGGCGGTGAAGCAAGCGCGGCGGGCCGCGACGAGATCGGATCGGAACGATGAAAAAAGCGTTGATCACGGGCGTGACGGGTCAGGACGGATCGTTTCTGGCCGAGTATCTGCTTGCCAGGGGTTACGACGTCTACGGCATCGTGCGGCGCACCAGCGCCTTCAACCGGGGCCGTGTCGACCACCTTCACAACGGCGAGGGACAGGATCGTTTCCACTTGGTCTACGGCGACCTGGGCGACGCCAGCAGCCTGGCCAAAATCGTGCGCACGGTGCGGCCCGACGAGGTTTACAACCTGGGGGCGCAGAGTCACGTGCGCGTCAGCTTCGACATCCCCGAATACACGATGGACGTCGTCTTGCTGGGAACGGTGCGCCACGACGCTCTTCCGATCTAAGGTGGCGGCCCATCACCTGGCCGTCAATTACCGCGAAAGTTACCATATGTTCATCTGTTCGGGGATCCTCTTCAACCACGAATCGGAGCGGCGGGGCGAGAATTTCGTCACGCGCAAGATCACGCGCGGGGTGGCCGAGATCAAGCTGGGCCGGCGCCGCGAACTTTTCCTGGGCAATCTGGAGGCCCGGCGCGACTGGGGCTACGCGCGCGACTACGTCGAAGCGATGTGGCTGATGATGCAACATGGCCGCCCCGACGACTACGTGATCGCCACCGGCGAGACGCACTCGGTGCGCGAGTTCCTGGAGGAAGCCTTCGGCCTGGTGGGGCTGGATTGGCGTCAATATGTCAAGGAAGATCCCAAGTTCTATCGGCCGGCGGAAGTCGACCTGCTTTTGGGCGACGCCGCCAAGGCGCGGCGGGTGCTGGGCTGGGAGCCGCGCGTCAAGTTCAAGGAACTCGTGCGCCTGATGGTCAAGGCCGACCTCGAAGCCCTCGGCGGGTCGTTGTGAGGGGGGCGCATCTCGAGCCCCATTGTAGAAATAGGGCTCTCCCGGAATCACGCCGATTTTTTTTTAATCCGGCAAAGCCAGAATGAGCCAGCCGGCGAAAGGTGGGGTGGTTTTTGTTCGTATCGAGGCGAAAGATGGCTTATATTCGTAGCACAGCACGCTGTCTGCATCGAAACCGGTTCGAAAGAGCACGGCGATGAAGCATGTAGTCACCCAAAGCGACCTGCGCGAGGCCGACATTCGGCCCGTCAAGCTCCTGTCGGCATTCATGGAGCTGTCGATCAAGGATTCGCATCTTTTTTTCGACAAGCCCGGGGAATTGGTCGAGGTCGATTGCCCGGCCTGCGGCTGCCCGCGGCGGCGGCCGGCGTTTGCGAAACACGGCTTTCAATATTGCCAGTGCGAGGCGTGCGGGAGCGTTTATGTGAGTCCACGGCCCTCGGCGGCGCGGCTGACCGAGTATTACCGCGAATCCTCGGCCGTCGCCTACCGGGCCTCGACCTTCATCCAAACCACCGGCGAGGCCCGGCGCACTTACATCCTGCAATTGCACGCCAACTGGCTGGCGCGCCTGTTCGACGAGACGCGCGGCCCCCGGGGCGACCGCTACGCCGACGTGGGTACCAATTACCCCTTGATCTTCGACGAAATCAGCAAACTGGGCATCTTCCGCCGGCTTGCCAGCGTGGCGCCGCTCAAGGGGCTCGAGTCGGCCTGCCAGGCGCGCGGAGCCGAAGTGGTCGAGGCGCCCCCCGCCGACCTGGACGCCCTGACGGCCTTCGAGCAGCTCGAACACACTTTTTCGCCGGGCGAATTCATCGCCCGCGTTCACCAGGCGCTTGTGCCCGGCGGCATGCTGTTCCTGACCACCCGGTCGATCAACGGCTTCGACCTCCAGGTCCTGTGGGACAAGACGCCTTACATCTATGTCCCCGAGCACCTGAACCTGCTGTCGGTCGACGGCATCAGCCGCCTGTTGGAGCGGATCGGTTTCGAGGTGATCGAACTGAGCACCCCGGGCGTGCTCGACGTCGAACTCGTCCGCCAGGCGATGGCCCACGACCCGACAATCGAGCCGCACCCGTTCTTCAAGCAACTGCTCGCCGCCTGTCCCCGCCAGGCCCAGGAAGATTTCCAGGAATTCCTGCAGAAGCACCGTCTCAGTTCGCACTTGCGACTGGCGGCCGTCAAAAAGTGAGGAGATCGCCCGCATGAACGTCTTGGCCAACCTTTTCGCCGACTCGGCCGGGCCCGCGGACTACGTGCGGGGCTACATCGCGCGGCTGACCGAACTGCTGGGCCGGGTCGATGCCGACGCGCTGGCGCGGGTCATCGCCCGGATCGAGCAGACTTACGAAGCCGGACGGATGATTTACCTGATTGCCAACGGCGGCAGCGCCGCGGTGGCCTCGCACCTGGTCAACGACGCCGTGGCCGGATGCGACGTCGACGGGCAGCCCCCTTTCCGGGCCGTCTCGCTGTGCGACAACGTCGAGTCGATCACGGCGATCGCCAACGACTGCGGCTACGACATGATTTTCGCCCTGCAACTCAAGACGCTGCTCGTGCCGGGCGACCTGGTGATCGCCATGTCGGTCAGCGGCAACAGCGGCAACATCCTGAAGGGTGTCGAATACGCCCGCCGCCACGGAGCGACGACGATCGGCTGGACGGGATTCGACGGCGGGCGGCTGGCCGAGAGGTGCGACCCGTGCATCCCCG
>JAMCWS010000362.1 GCA_023480605.1 bacterium | reverse complement strand
TGGGAGAGAAAATGCCGCCGCGCCCAGCGCGGCCGTTTTCAAAAAATCGCGTCGCCTCATATTCACACTCCCGGCATGAATTGCGCCGATGGCGCCGGCGTCATGCGTCTGATCGGCGTTCCACTCTCCCGCGTTACCCATCCCGATTTCAAGGATAACCTGCCTGGCGGACCGTGCCCGTCCGGACTCTCTCTTTTACTCCCCGCCATCCGTGGTATATATTCCGTTATTCGTCAACCGGCAAAGAAAGGACCTGGACCCATGAGATACGGACTTGTCAATCTGATCGCCCTGGTTTGCTCGGGGGTATGCGCGGCCGAAATGCCGGTGCGTCCCGCCGGCAACGAGTGGCCGCCCGTCATCGGCATGTGGGGCTGGACCGACAGCGTGCTGGAGCCGGAAGGCTACAAGCCCTTCCTCGACGCCGCGGCCGCGCACACGCCCTATACCTTGCTTTCCACCACCCTGCGGATCTCCAACGGGGAGATCACCGACGCGCGCGTGCACGGCCGGATCAGCGAGGCGGTGCGTTACGCGAAGGCGCTGGGCCTATGGATCGCGTTCGACCTCGACGTCCGGCTGGCGCGCCGCGCCTTCCGGGCGCGCTATCCGGACGAGTTGCAGGAGGAGCTGGTCCTCAAAACCGTGGAACTGCCGGCGGGCGGCGCGGCTGAAATCGCTTTCGAGGGCAGGGATTTGACCGACCACATGACGGGCAACTCGATCCCTTACGAGTGCCTCGCGACGCGCCTGGTGCGCGTCTACGCCTTCGAGCGCGCCGCGGACGGAGCCATCGACGCCGCCACGGTGCGCGAGGTGACGGGCGGGGGCGTCCGCGCGGCCGCCGCCAGCCCCCGCAAACTGAAGGTGACTGTTCCGTCCGGCTCCGGACGGTGGGCGTGCGCGATCGCTGCGCATGAATATCTCACGCCCGACGTCTTCGCGCCGCATCTGCTCGCCTTCCAGCGCGAGATCGTGGGACAGTATGCCGATCTGCCGCTGGCCGGGATCATGAAAGATGAGTGGGGTTTTCCGCCCGATCACACCGGCAATCCGGCGCATGACCGTTATTGGTATACCGCCGCCATGGCGAAGGTCTACGCGGAAAGCACGGGCGGACGCGACCTGGTGCGCGACGCGTTGCTGATGTGGCTCGGCGAGAAAGACCGGGAGCGCGAGCGCCAGGCGGCGATCAATCGCTACCGGAAGCTGTGCCGCGATCGCAACGCGGCGATCGAGAACGATTATTACCGCGCCGGCAAGGAGACGTTCGGGCCGGCCGCGTTCGTGGTGACCCATGCCACGTGGACGCCGTACCCCGGCGTGCAGGAGTTCCGCAAAACCGGCCTGGACTGGTGGGAAGCCACGCGCGACATCGGCCAGTCCGACGAGTCGACGCCCTACCCCTGCCGCACGTCGCTGGCCAAGCGCTGGGGCTTTCCGATCTGGTATAACCAGTATTACGCGCCAAAACCGGATTCCTATGCGCGCGAGCTCTGGGCGGGCGCGCTCGCCGGCGGGCGCCTCAACGTCCATCCGATCTATCCCCGCGCCGAAATCTCCGGCGAGGAATCGTGCAGAATTCTGATGCGGCAGCGATTCATGACCGGCATGGCGCGGCTGCGGATGCTCGATTTCATCACGCGCGCGCCGCTCGATTGCCCGGTGGCCGTGGTGTTCGGCCACGCCTGCGCCATGAACTGGGCCGGGCCGTCCTACGACCGGGTTGGGCTGGAGGTCGCGTCGGCGCTCTGCGCTCAAGGCTATCCGGCGGACCTGTTGCCCACCAGTCTTGTCGGCGCGGCGGCGTTGCGGATCGACGATGAAGGCTATGTCTGCCTCGGGCCGCAGCGCTACCGCGCGGTGGTGCTCTACCAGCCCGAGTTCGGCGGCGAGGACGAATTGGCGTTTTTCGCGCGGGCGGCGCAAGGTAAAAGCACGGTGTTTGTGGTCGGCGATTGGACTCGGAATTTTAACGCGCAACCGCTCGATGGAACGGCGCGCCTGGGCGCGAGCGTCCGCAGGTGCGGCGACCAAACGTGCGCGGAGGCGGTGGCGCGGTTTCTCGACGAGGCCGGCATTGCGCGCGTCACCGGCTGGTCCGAACGGCTTCAGGGCTGGGGGCAGGGCGAGAGAGTCCAGCACGCGGCGCCGCCGATGGACGGGCACGGCGCGCTCACCGACGGAACCTACGTGCGCATCGCCGGCGGCAAGGATCCGGCCGGCGATCCGATCAGCGAGACGTTTGCGTGGCGCGGGCACACGGTCGCGGTCGACGCCATCGGCGTGGCGGCGATCCGATTCGCGGCCGATGGCAAGGTGACGGCGCTGGCGGCGGGCGGATTGAAAAGCCTCACGACAGACGGACTGGAAATCACGCTGCCGGAACGCGTCGATCTCGCGTTCGTGAGAGAGGCGGACGGGAAAATCCGCGGGGTGCTTCAAGGCCCGGCCGGCGACGTGCCCGCCCCGCTCCTGGCCATCACGCCCCAGTGGCAGCGCCTGGCCGTCCCCCCGTCGCTGCCGGACGGGACCGAATGAGTTGATCCAACGGAATACATGACGATGGGCGTGCATCAACGCGGCCGGCCGGGCAGGCGCCAACTTGCCCGCGGTGAATCGGCGATGGTGACTGCAAGGCGGTTGTGCATATAATGGCGCGCGCCTCGGCCGCGGATGTTATCACGACGGATCGGCACGGGAACATTGATCGCATGAACGCAACATCTGGATCGACCA
>JAMCWS010000203.1 GCA_023480605.1 bacterium | reverse complement strand
CCCTGCGCCGTGCCGGTTCTCTCGGGGGACGACTCGGCCACGCTGCCCCAGATCGCCGTCGGCGCCAAGGGGGTCATATCGGTGCTGGCCAACATCGCTCCGGCGGCGACGGCCCGCCTGGTGAAACTCGCCCTGGCGGGCGACTATGCCGGCGCGCGCCTCATTCACCAGCAGTATTTCAAGCTCATCAAGGCGCTCTTCATCGAGTCCAATCCCATTCCCGTCAAGGCCGCGATGGAGATGATGGGCCTGATCGGCCCCGAGATCCGCTTGCCGCTCTGCCCCATCGGCGAGGCCAGCCGCGCCCGCCTGCGCGCCGAGATGGAAAAGGTGGGGTTGCTTTGAGCAAGTGGAATCGAAAACGATAATGATAATGATAATGAACGGGGAAGCAAGGTGGTTACTCAAAGCCGCGTGAAAGAACATATCGAAACCGTGACGACAATCAACACAGACCCCGCCGACCGCAGCCTGCGCGTGGAACAGGTGAAACTTTCGCTTCTGGCCAAACGCTACGGCACGCCGCTCTATGTATATAGTTACGCGCGCTTGATCGAGAACTACCGGCGCATCCGCGACGCGTTTGCCGCCGTAAATCCCCTGATCGCCTTTTCGATGAAGTGTAATTCCAACGCGGCCATCCTGCGCGCCCTCATCAACGAAGGCACCGGGCTCGACATCGTCTCGGGAGGCGAACTTGCGCGCGGTCTCGCCACCGGGGCCGATCCGGCGAAAATCATCTTCGCCGGGGTCGGCAAAACGCGCGAGGAAATCGTCGCCGCGCTGCGGGCCGGCATCCGCGCTTTCAACGTCGAATCCGAACCCGAAGCCGATGCCATCGGCGCCGTGGCCGCCCGGCTGCGCCGCCCGGCCCCGATCGCCATCCGCGTCAATCCCGACGTCGACGCCGCCACCCATCACTACATCACCACCGGCAGGAAAGAAAACAAGTTCGGCATTCCGTTCGACAAAGTTCGCCGCCTGTTCCGCAAGCTGGCGCGCACCCGCGGCCTGCGCCTCGTCGGCCTGCACTGCCACATCGGCTCGCAGATCCTCAAGCCCGACGGCTATATCAAGGCCTTGGGGCGCATGGCCGAACTGCTCGCCCGTCTGCGCGCCGACGGCCACGCCATCGACCTGCTCAACCTGGGCGGCGGCTTCGGCATCGCCTACGAGGAGGGCCAGGAGCCGATGGACATGAAGGCGCTGGCCGCCGCGCTGGTTCCCGAACTCCGGAAACTGGGGGTGCGGGTGATCTTCGAACCGGGCCGCTCGATCGCCGGACCGGCCGGCTTCCTGCTCACGCGTGTCGAATACGTCAAGGAAGGCGCGGTCAAGAATTTTGCCATCGTCGACGGGGCGATGAACGACCTCATCCGGCCCTCGCTGTATTCGGCCTTCCACCGCATCCTGCCGGTCGAGGCGCGGCGCGGACGCGTCCGGACGTACGACGTTGTCGGGCCGATCTGCGAGTCGGGCGATTTCCTCGGCAAGGACCGCCAACTCCCGCTCCTGCGCGCGGGCGACCTGCTCGTGGTCTGCGACGCCGGCGCTTATGGCATGGCCATGGCGTCCAATTACAACTCGCGCCCACGGGCGGCCGAAGTGCTGGTGCGCGGCGGCCGGCACCACCTCATCCGCCGGCGCGAGAAGGTCGAGGATCTGGTCGCGCCGGAAGCGATCCCGGCGTTCCTGAATGGAACCGGGCGATGAGGCCGATCCAGCCGCCCCCCGTCATTGCCGATGCGGCGGACTGACAGCTTGAGTCCGATGATTCCCAGAATCCTGTCGATCTTCCCCAACCGGCCCAAGCGGCGCGCCTCCCGCCTGCGGGAATGGCACGAGGAATTTCTGGCCTCGCAACCCTTTGGTGGCCGCTGCCGCTGGCGCTGTGGACGATCGGCCTGCGGGCCGCGTTGCCTGGGGCGCCGCGCCTGACCTGGCGGGCGCTGGGGTGGCTGCTGTTGGCGCTTGCGCCGCTGGCCGTCCGCGCCCGCTTGTCGCTGCACGGCCCGTTGCCCGCCGCCGGTCTTCGCGAAGCCCTCGGCTTTGCCGTCGCCGCCGTGACCGCCGTCGCCCTCTGGTTCTTCGCCTCAGCCCAGCCGGGGAAGGCCCTTCTCCTGTGGATGGGAGTATTGCTCGTCGGCGGCTTCACGGCGGCGTTCGTGACGGGCCGTTTTTCGCGCCTGGATCCTCCCCAGGTGGCGGCGTTCGCTTCGGTCGGGGTGGCCCTGGTGATCGGCGCCGGAGCCTGGTCCAACCAACCGTGGCGGGAATTGCGGACGGGGCCACACGCACCGAGGGCGGCGGATCGCGAAGGGCGCTCCTTCGTCGGCTGGTTCGGCTTCGCCATCTTAAAAGGATGCCTGCTGGCGGGGGGAATGCTGATGGCGCGTTGGGCCCTCGGCAGTCTCAAAGGCTTGGGCGACCTGCCTGCCGTCGAGGTTGACCGCGGGCTCCAGGCCGTGGGAATGCTTTGGGTGAAATCCATTCTATTCGGCTGGGGGAGCGGTTCGGCCGGCCGGCTGGCCCAGGTGTTTTCGGACCCTTACCCGGCGTTGATTCCGCCCTGGAGCGGTCTTATTGGCACGCTCGCGGCGGGCGGACTGACCGGTCTGGTTTTCTACCTCGCCTGGGGCTGTTACCTCATCTGGCGGCCGGCCTGGGACCGCGCCGGAGGGGCATCATCCTATCGGCCGCTGTCGCTGGCGGCGATGCCGGCCGCGCTCTTCGTGCTGGG
>JAMCWS010000107.1:1872-2749 GCA_023480605.1 bacterium | reverse complement strand
CCGCCGCGAAGGCCCCGCCCCTATGGCCCGGTTCGAGGACTGGCGCCGCAACGCGCTCCAGATGGAGGATGTCTACCGCGAAGCCATCGCCCACCACGCCGGGGGGGAATGAGACGGGAGAATTCGCAAGGGATAGGGGAAGGGAATGGGCGATCCAGTCATCGACGGGGTATGCTTTAGCGCGCTCCGCCTTCGGCCTTATGAGCCTGGAAACAGCATTTGCCAGCCACGAAATAACACGAAATGTCACGAAATATTGAATTAACGAGCGTAACTAGGTTCACCCGGCAGATGCAGGCGTCATTTTTTAGACCACTGGATTTCGTGTTCTTTAGTGTTTTCCGTGGCAAAACTGCATTTTGGGGGATGAATTCGGCCCTTATTCGTACAGCGTCCAGGCGCCGGGGGCGGCGGCGGCCGGGTCTGCGCCCGTGCCCGTGATCGTGAAAAATGCCGTGGCCGAGGTGTAGATCGGGATCAGCGCGTCCTCGCCGACGATGGCGTAATAGGCGTCGGTCGCCAGCGGCGCCGGGAGCGTGATCGTCGCGGTCGCGTTGCCCGCGGCGTCGCTGTATTCACCCAAGTCGCCGACCGGCCGGCCGGCCTTGACCAGCCGCAGGCGGATCGTCGTTCCCGCGGGCGGCTCCATCCGCCAGGCCACCGCCAGGGCCTGGCCCTCGCCAATGTCCGCGGGACCGCCGTCAGGCAGCCAGAGCGAGACGGGCACCGGCAGCGCCTCGTAGGCGCCCATGTCGGTGTGCGTGCCGTCGCCCCACGCCTGCCCGGAGAAGTTCAGGCCGCGCTGGTGGCCCTCCAGGTCCGCCTTCACGCCCTCGATGCGCTTGCCGGCGTCGATGCCGTGACCAGTCGTCTAGCC
>JAMCWS010000107.1:0-1862 GCA_023480605.1 bacterium | reverse complement strand
GATGCAGGGCGAGTCCCCTTGCAGGCGCCAGTCCTGCGCCGGCCAGGCGTGATCCATTCCCGGCACCTCGTCGAACGTGGCGTTGACGAATTTCGGGTCGGCCGCGATGTTGCCCTCCCCGCCGCCCGTCCAACCCTTGAGGCAACTGTAGGTCGGCGGATCGCAGCTTATATATTCAGGCGTCATGGTCGGGTGGTTGATCCAGATGATATTGTTCACGATCGGTCCACCGCTGGACACCAAGCCGCCTCCACGCCAGACGTACGTGTCGTTCGGCCCCATGCCGCCGACGCCGTTATCGACGATCGTATTGCCGCGGATGATCGCACCGCAACCGTACATCGCGGCTCCCATCGCCCCTCGGTTCCCATAATCCACAAGGCGGTTGCGAGCGATAAGGTTGTTTTCGATGACCCCCGAACAAAAGGCCAATCCGCCGCCGATTTCGGCATAATTGCGTTCGATGATGCAGTTGCGGATTGTGCCGTGACAGTCAAATATGCCCCCGCCGTAAAGACGATCGTCGCCGCCGGTCGGAGCGGGCGACGCCAGTTTGCCGAAGGACGAATAATACGGGGTTTTAAAGTACGCGCCGCCCCAGTTGTCGTAAATATGGCAGTATTCGATCACGCAGGTCGGCCCCCCGCCCTTGATCCCCCCGCCGCCCCAATTGCGGATGGTGAATCCGGCTAGACGACTGGTCACGGCATCGCTGACGGCGAATCCGACGCCCACCACCTTGGTCTGGGGTCCGTCGCCCTCGATGATCGTGGAATTCACGATGTCCCAGTTGGTCGGGTCGATCGAGTGGATATTGAGACTGCGGCTATGATCGCCAATCTGCCCCTTGTAAATGCCCGGTGACACAATAATTTCATCCCCATCAAATGCAAGTCTTGCGGCACCACTAATCGAAGGAACATCCGAAGGAACGTGGATAATATTTGCCATTGCAGTTGGTAATACAATATATATTATCAATATCATGAGAATCGATGCGCACTTGATATGCCATTGATACGTTCTGTTATGTTTATGTTGAGTGTTCATCTTGTCTCTCCACTGTGTATGATCCAACAATTCATTTTTCCATATTAATATGGTGGATATTACCGGATTCGCAAACTCACATTAGCCGTAAATGTGTTCATCGCATCTTGTTCCCAATGTGGGGGCGTTCCCGGCGATGGATTTTCATTCATCTTCCAGACTCCTTCGACGATTGATGTCGGATCGGCGGGATATACGTATCCGAAATGTCCTTGGGTATTGCCATCGTAGGCGAGATAATTCTCGGTGCTGCTCAGCATGTATATTTCGCCTTCAGCGGTGCCGTCATAATCCTCATAGCTCGCCAGGTAATATTCCGTATCGGGCTCAAGAACGGCCGGTTGTTCCAAATAGGCATAGTCGTATGATCCTTCCGAGTTGTCATTGTCGACGATCACGCCGGCAACCACCTCGGAACGCACATCTTCCAGACCGTAATCGTCGTTCGCGCTATTTAGATCATCCAGCGGCGCCGCTGCGCGAGCGCCGCGATACCGGCCGGGAATCCGATATGGAGCGCGGTCCTTCATGAAACACCGTCCTTCTCCGGATGCCAAACGCTCATCCTGAGGTTGCAGGCGCGGAACGAATCGCGGCCGCGCCGGGCCGCGCCCCGCGCCCCCCCGATGGTGATTACCGCCTTTTGGATGGAAAGCCCATGATGATGAACCAATGAATATTAATTATGCCTTCGCGCGCCGGTTGTCAATCGAATCCGCACCGGTTTCGCGGCCGCGGGGAACGCGGAAAGAGCCGGCACGGAGGCCGGCTCTCCCGGAATGACGCGATTGTGACGGGCCGATTCAAGCCGC
>JAMCWS010000398.1 GCA_023480605.1 bacterium | reverse complement strand
CACCCGCGCCGTCAGGCTGGAAGAGAAGACCAGCAGGCTGATGGGCACCTGGTAGAAGGTCTTGGTGACGTCCAGTTCGCTCAGGCCGATGTCGA
The DNA here is from genome assembly GCA_023480605.1 of bacterium. Taxonomy (GTDB): domain Bacteria; phylum Sumerlaeota; class Sumerlaeia; order MVZB01; family MVZB01; genus JAMCWS01. The sequence continues at coordinate 14,613 of JAMCWS010000398.1, read as the reverse complement.
CCGTCACCCGGTTGAGTTCGGTCTTGTCGACCGGGATAACGCCGGGCGGCATGACCAGTTCGGGGAATTTCTGATCGCTGCCGTGCAACGTGGAAAGGTCGACCGGCCGGGTGCGGATCGTGTCGCCGTTCTCGCTGAGCCGGCGCAGCGCCTCGGGGGAGCCGGTCACCAGCAGGTTGGGCGGATCGGGGCGCGGGGGGGCCGTGAAGACCAAATTGGCCGGCGAGGCGCCGGTGGTCTTGACATCGATGGCAAGGGTGCGCGTTAGCAGCGTGCCCGTCAGGGTGAGCTTCTGGGGGTCGATCCTGAGCACCTCGATCCCTTTGAACTGGTCGCCCCGGGCGCGCACGTTCTCGCGCGCGAGGGTATACTCGACGTCGCGCGTCAGGGCCGTGGGTTTCCAGTTGGCCGGATCGCCGCTGTAGATGTCGCCGGCGTTGACGACCACTTCGAAGTTGCGCGTCACGATCCGATTGCTCAGATCCTGCGGGAACTGGAACTTGACCTGGGCGGCGGAGATCGTTTTGACCTCGACGTTGACCGGGACGTTTTCGAGCCGGATGGGAACCTCGATCCAGTCGGTGTCGAGGTTGCCCTGCTTGGCGATCAGCCAGATGACGAAGGCGATGAACAGCGAAGCCATGATCAGGGGGGATTCGGAGCGGAGTCTGCGATAATCCATTGACTTAGGCCTCCGCCGCTTCTCCGGAGTAAATGTTGAGTTCCTTCTCCAGCCGCCGGCGCAATCCCTCCGGCGGCAGGCCGCGGTCGATCTTGCCGTCGACCACCACCGAAATCGTGCCCGTCTCTTCGGAGACGACCACGACGACGGCGTCGGTCTCCTCCGACAGGCCGATGGCGGCCCGGTGGCGCGTGCCCAGTTCGCGACTCAGCTCGGGGTTGTCGGTCAGCGGCAGGATGCAGCCGGCCGAGACCAGCCGCTGGCCGCTGATGATCAGCGCCCCGTCGTGGAGCGGGGCGTAGTGCGTGAAGACCGTGTGGATGAGGGGCGCCGAGACGACGGCGTCCAGGCTGGTGCCGGTGCTCATATAGGACTTGAGAGGATTGTTGCGCTCGAAGGCGATGAGGGCCCCGATGTTGCGGCTGGCCATGACCTGGACGGCCTGGATGATCTCGTCGAGGACAAACTTCTCGCGGCTGGGGAATATGGAGCGGAACAGCCGCATCTGGCCGACGTCGGTCAGGGCCTTCTTGAATTCGTTCTGGAAAACGATCAGGAATATGAGGACGACGATGATCCAGAACTGCTTGAAGATGAGCGTCATCGCCTGCAGGTTGGCGGCCCGGGCCAGCAGAAAGAGGAGCAGCGATCCGATCATGACGGTGATGAAGCCCATCAGGGCGACAAAAGAACGGGTTTCGCGCAAGAGGGCGAAAATCGCGTAAAAGAACACGGCGACAAGCAGAATGTCGAAGAAATCGACCAGCCGCATGTTGACGATGGTGGTGATCAGTTCGTTCATCGCAGGCTCGTTATACTGATCGTGCTCGTGCTCGTGATCGTGCTCGTGCTCGATCCATATTCGGCAATCGGATTCGATTACGAGCACGAGCACGAGCACGAAAAAAAGACCGGCGCACCCCCGGCATCCATCCTTAACTTGCCTTGCCGCCCCATCGCGGACTTGAAGTCCGTCTCGGCCGGCGATATCTTGTGAGCGGGTCGCGTCCGGCCGGCGGCGGGTGGTCAGAAACATTATCCGCATCCCGATTCGGCTTGCAAGCCTTCTGAAGAAGCCGGAGGAATCGTGTGATACACACCCCGATCATTCACCCCGGCCCGGGCGCCGGCCGGCGCATCCGCGGCCTGATTTTCGACATGGACGGCACGATTCTCGACACCCGGCCGTTTCATATGGCCGCCTGGCGCCAGCTCGTGGCGCGCCTGGGCCTGGACGGCCGGGCCATGGAACTGGCCGAAAGCGGCTTCGGGAAGACCAATTGGGCCATCTTCCACGAGTGGTGGGGCAAGGGGGCGGCCGAGCGCGACCTTGACGCCCTATCCGAGGAAAAAGAACGGCTTTTCCGCCAGTTGATCCAAGGTCGGGGCCGGGTGCGGCCGGGCTTCATTGCGCTGCTCGAACAGGCGCGCCGCTGGCGCCTGCGGATCGCGCTGGCCACCTCGGGGCCGGCCGAAAACGCCGCGTTCCTGCTCGCCGACCTGGGCATCGCGCGCTGGTTCGACGCCGTCGCGCCCGGCTCGGCCGCCATTCGCAGCAAGCCCCACCCCGACCCCTTCCTCATCGCCGCCGGAAGGCAGGGCGTGCCGCCCCAGCAGTGCGTGGCGTTCGAGGATTCATCGCACGGCTTCTGGTCGGTGCGCCGAGCCGGAATGCCGTTGGTGGCCATCGCCGAACGCAAGGCCGACCTGCTGTCGATTCAGAAGTGGACTCCATATGTTTACGAGGATTTCCGACCCGTCCCGGCCCTCCTGGCCCAGTGGGTGGGGTGAGGCTGGAACTGGAGACTGGAGGCTGGAGAGCGGAGGCTGAAAACATTGGTATTGATGTCGTTATCGTGATCGTGATCATGATCGTGATCGTGATCGAATCCTCACTCCAGCCACTCACGCCTCCGACACCCGCCGAATCGCCTCTGATTCGCTTGCGCCCGTGCGCGTGCGCGTAATCGCATTCGCAATCGTGCGCGCAATCGTGCGCGTAATCGTCCGCGGCCCGGGTGGCCGGCGAGTGAACCTATGGACCCGGTGGCGGCGCCGGGGCCGGCGAAGGCAACAGGAAGAATCGCTGCTGGACGGTCGCCGGCAGTTCAGGCGCGAAGGCGCTCAACTGCTCTCCGAGCCGGGCGGCCGCTTCGGGGGTGGTGCCGTAAATGGCCACCGTCGCGTCGCCCAGGATGCGATTGTCATCCACTTCCCACTCGCCCACTTTGATCCAATGGCGCGGCAGTCGGGCTGCTTCCTTGTACCATTTATCGTAGACCATGGCCACCCGCACTCCGGCCGCGCGCGTCACGCGATCCAGAACGCGGGTGGTGTAGTTGCCGGCCAGCTTCTCGCGGGCGATCTCGGGGTTGGCCAGTCCGAACAGGTCCACAATTCTCACATCAGTCATGTAACTGACGGCGCCGATGTCGTTGATGGCCACCGGCTGACCGGCATAATACCGATTCAGAAAGCGGGCCATCTGATATTGCTGTTCGTAGGTGTTGCGCACGTCGTGGGGCAGGCCGACGAGCGAGGCGAACAGGCGCGGCATGAACGGCAGCAACGCCAACAGGGCGACACACGCCAGCGCGAGGCTTTCGGTCGCGGACCGGCGCTCCAGGCCCTCCAACAGGCCCGTCAGCTCGTTCTGCCAGGCCAGCGCCAGGGCCATCGCGCCCATGGCCACCAGGTAGGCCTCGTAACGGAAAAGCCACCCCATGCGGGCGAAGGTCATGTGGAGGACGATCGTCGCCGCGGTGATGAGGTTCAGCATGGCCGCCTCGGTCCACGGCGTCACGTCGCGGCGCAACCGGTTGGCGAACGTCGCCATGCAGAAAAGGCAGAGGACGATCATGTAGGGATTGTCGAACCACATTCGCCACACGGTGAGGATCGTGGTGATGAATCCCGCCACGGAGGACAGATCGGGCGGATTGCCTTTGAGCAGGACCGAGTTGGGCAGCCAATGCCAGCCGTGGGCCACCGACCACGCGCCATAGAGCCCGACAGGGATTACGGAGGCCACGCCCAGCGCCCCGCCGAACAGGCGCCGCCCCCGCGCCATGAACAGCAGCCCCGCCACCAGCACCAAAAATAGCCCCTCGTAGCGAACCGCCGGTGCCAAGGCGGCCAGCGCCAGCAGGATGGCTCCCTCGCCCCGCCCGACGCGCCCGCGCGCCAGGGCGCCGGCCGCCAGATACAGGAGCGGCAGCACCACCAGGATGGCCAGGACGTGTTCCAATCCGGTGAAAACCAGCGCCGGCAGCGGGATGATGTAAATAATGAAAAGCAGAACCAGCAGGTTGACCCCCGGGTCGGCGAAGCGCCGGCCCAGGATGCGCTGCAGCCAGGCGATCAGGATCAAGGCCAGCGCGGCGTTCATCGCAAAGGGCGCGGCCACGCCGACGCCGGCTCCCGCCCCGGCCGCCCGGTAAACGAGCCCCAACAGCAGCGTCCAAAGTGGGGAGGAGGTGGAGGAGGAAAAGCCGACCGGGGTGATACCCCAGACGCCGTGCAGGGCCCAGTTGCGGGCGATCGCCATGTGAATGTAGGCGTCGTCGAGCGCGTAAACGAAATGGCCGTCCGTCGCCCGCAGGGCGCGCCAAAGCAACACCGCGCACGTCACCAGGAAGATGCCCAGGGCGATCAATAATGTACGCGCCCCCGGCCTGACCGGCGCCGCAAGGTGGGGGGACTGCTTGGGAACTGTCGGCGTTGCGCTCATCGATTTGTCTTGGGCGTCCTTTTGTTTCCTTCTCGGGGTGGACGAATTCAGGATCCGGCCTCGCCTGCCGCTTGCGATACGGTGTAGGGACCGGCCTGCATCACCTCAGGCGGCAGTCGGCGGGCAAATTCGCGCAGCTCGCGCACGAGCGGCCCGCGTATCGCCGGGTCAACGGCGTATATCGACACGCTGGTATCGCCCAGCACCCGTAACTCGGGCACGGTCCACGTCCCCACCTTGATCCACGGCGGGGGAACGCCTCCGTAGTGCAGGAACCAACTGTCGTAAACCATGGCCAGCCTGACGCCCCCTTCGCGGGCCAACCTGTCGACCTGTTGCCATGTTACCTTCCAGGGCCTGTTGCGCGCGATGGCCATGTTGGCCAGCCCCCAGACGTCGAGTATCCGTGCGTCGGTGGCAAAGGAGACCAGGCCGATGTCGTTGACGGCCACGCCGTCGCGGTCGTGGTAGCGCCGTAAAAAATCAGCCATCTGGTATTGCTGGCGATAAATGTTTTGCATCGCCGCGGGTGTGGACCACAACAGCCCGACCGTGCGCGGCCACCAAATCCACGCCGCCGCCACGATGAGCACCGCCACCGCCGTGAAACGATGGATGGGCATCGTCCGCAGGTGCGCCGATGCGGCGAAGGCCAACTGCCGGTGCCAGGCCACGGCCGACCCGTAGAGGACCATGGCCGCCAGGTAGGCGTCGTAGCGGGAGAACTTGAGTTCGATGAATAACAGGTGCGGGAGCATCGCGGCCGCGACCGCCAGGTTGAGCACTGCCGTTTCGTCCCAAAGGCGGCGGACCTTCCAAAACCGGACCGCGGTCGTGAACGCCGCCAGCGTCAGCAGCAGGAGCATCGCCGGATTGGCCCCCAGCCGGCCGAGGGCCGCCCCCGCGAAGTCCAGCACACCTCCGGCCGTGTAGAAATCGGGACGTTGCCCCTTGAGAACCACGGAATTGGGCAGGAAAAACCAGCCATGGGCGCGCGAATAGAGACCGTATAGCCCGATCGGCAGGCAGGCGGCCGCGACGAACGCAACGGCGAAACCGCGTCGCCCGCGCAGGTAAAACAAACCGCCCAGGACCCCCACGAGAAACAGGCTTTCATAACGGACGGCCGGGGCCAGGGCCGCCAGCGCCAGCAACGCCGGCGCCCGGCCGGGGCCAAGGCGCTCAAGCTGGCAGTCGCCCCCATCCCGGGGCGGATTTGCATCCGCAAGAGCTTCGACGCCCAATTGCAGCAGAACCAGCATGATCAAAATGTGGCCGACATGCTCCAATCCGGAAAAAACCAGCGCCGGCGCCGAGGCCACGAAAACGATCGCCGCCACCGCGAGCGCCAGGTAGCCCGGGTGCGGGTTCATCCGGCGAAGGCGCCCATGCAGCCAGACGATCAGCAGACCGGCCGCGACCAGGTTCAGGACGAGGGGGGCATACGAGTTGACCCCGGTCACGGCGTAAGTGATTGCCAGCAACCCCGGCCAGACCAGCGACGAGGTCGACGACGTGAAGGCCTGGGGCGTCACCCCCCAGACGCCATGGCGCACAAGGTTCTTGGCCACCGCCATGTGGATGTAGGCGTCGTCGAGCCGGTAAACGAAGTGGGCATCGCACATTCGAAGCCCGGCAGCCAGAACGACGGCGATGATCCCGTAGAAAAGGATGAGAACGAATACCGGGGGGCCGTAAAATCCAAGGCGTTGCGCCGGTGAAACGGACATGGGGCGGAAGCTCCGGAGCGCGCAGGCGATCGACGCCCCATACTATACCTTATACCCGCCGCCGTCACAGCGACAAAAAATCCGGCTTTCCCCGAATCCCACACACATCCCATCGGTCTCTTCGGTCCAATTCAGGAGCCGAACTTGAGCAGCTTGCCGGCGTTGTCCAGCAGCAGGCCCATGAGTTTCTCGGAATGGAATGTGCCCAGGCTGCCGCGCAGGCACTCCGACTCGGTGAAGGCCACCGTGGCGTCGACGTCGCACGTCGGGCCGCAAATCAGCAGCGGCACGGGGTGATACGAATGGCCCTTCATTACGTAAGGCGTGCAGTGGTCGGCCGTCACGGCGATGACGTCGGGCTTCATTTCCAGGATGCCGGGCAGCGCGGCGTCGAATTCCTCGATGACCTTGATCTTGCCGGCCAGGTTGCCGTCCTCGCCGTTGGAGTCGGTCTTTTTGACGTGGAAGAAAAAGAAATCGAACTTATCCCAGACTTCCTTGAGGGTCGCCACCTCGTCGGCGATCGTCTGGCCCGTCTCGAGCACTTCCATGCCGGCCAGGCTGGCCACGCCCCGGTAAAGCGGATAAGTGGCGATGGCGCAGGGGGTCAGCTTGTATAACTCCTGGAACTTGGGCAGGCCGGGGTCGACGGCGAAACCGCGCAGCACGAGGCCGTTGGCCTTGGGTTCGTCGGCCATCACCTTGAAAGCCTGGTCGAGGAAAGCCTGCACGATACGCTGAGTCTTCTTGCCGGCCGCCGTTGCCGAGGTGGTGCGGGCGGGGAGGGTTGCGAGGCCGACCTTCTGGGGATCGGTGTCTTCGATCGACGGTTCCAGCCCCGGACCATCGAAGATTGTGCAGAAGCGATATTCCTTGACCGGCCGGGTGTGGATCTTCACATCCTCGATTCGGGGGATGGCCTTCTGGAGTTTTTGGCAGATGCGGGCGCCTTCGTCGGAGGGGATGCGGCCGGCGCGGCGGTCGGTGATTGTGCCGTCGGCGCCGAGGCTGCAGAAGTTGCCGCGCGTGGCCACCATGCTCGGGGTGAGGGGGAAGTTGATGCCGCAAGCCTCGAGCACGCCGCGGCCGATTTCGTAAGCCGGGACGAGGGGATCGTAGCCGAACAGGGCCAGGTGGCCGGGTCCCGAGCCGGGGGTGACGCCCACCTCGCAGGGGATGAGACGGCCGGTGGCGCCGCGGCCGGCCAGGGCGTCGAGGTTGGGCGTATTGGCCGTCTCCAAGGCGGTCTGGGCCGAATCGACGGTGTGGATGCCGCCGACGCCGTCCATGACGACCAGAACGATTTTGGTGTCGGTCTTGGAGGCAAGTTTTTTCAACAATTCTTGTTGGGGCGTCATCGTGTCATGCTCCTCGCGGGGATTGCGTCTTTTTCCTCGTTCCAGTTTGACGCCGCGCGCGGAAATGTAAAGCGGGAATTTGGCCCGAAAAACCACGGATTTACGCCATCCTTGTACCTATTTCGCGATCGTGATCGTCTGAAAATATGCCAATGACGATCGCGATCCAATCATGTGGCCCGGCCTCTCCCGGCGGGTCGTGCAGCCCCTTCGTGCAGGCCCGCGAACGCGCGGGATGCGCGGTCGGCGGCGCCATGAGACCAATTCGCAGGTCATTCTTAACATTCGCGCGGCGCTGGCCGATAAGATGCCTGTAACGGCTGACCGGGCGGTCGTCCGCGCGGGCCGGCGCGGGGTGGCGTCAACCGGGATGGCCCCGCAATGCAAAAGCGTGCCGGGGGACGCCCCGCCGCGGGCGGGAGGTCTGGATGAGGACGTTTCCGGAAAAGACCGTTTTCGACGACGAGATCGCCGATCAGCTCGGGCAAACGACCCGCACCTGGACCGAGCGGCCGGTGCTCATTCCACTCGACGGCAAGGAAACCGAACAACGCCACCGGATCGACCGGCGCGAACTCACCCTCGGGCGCGAAGCCAATTGCGACATCGTTCTGAATGACGCCAAGTGCTCGCGCGCCCACGCCCGGCTGATTTACCACAACTTCGACCACGTCGACCAACCCCCCGACATCCTGCTGGCCGACCTGGGCAGCACCAACGGAACCTTCGTCAATGGCGTTCGCATTAAACAGCACCATCTCCAGGACCGCGACAAAATCCTGCTCGGTTCGACACTGCTGGGCTTCTTTCTGCGCGACACCAAGGAGCTGGACGCCGACCAGCGGCTTTATTTCATGGCCAACAACGATGCGCTGACCGGCTTGTATAACCGCGCCGTGTTCAATCGCGAACTCCAGCGCGAGTTCGAGCGTTCGCGCCGTTACGGCCGGGAACTCTCGCTCGTCATCTTCGACATCGACCACTTCAAGCAATGCAACGACAACTACGGCCATCTCATGGGCGATTTCGCGCTCCAGGAGATCGGCCGCCTGGTGGCGGGCAACATCCGCGGCAACGACATCGCCGTGCGTTACGGCGGCGAGGAATTCGCCATCATTCTGCCCGAAACCAACCTCGAAGGCGCCCTCATCCAAGGCGAGCGGATTCGCGAAGCCGTGGCCAATCACCTATTCACGAAGGATTCCACGACCTTCCGCCTGACGATCAGCCTGGGGATCGCCGCCATCGAACCTGATATGGCCGCCAAGGATCAACTTCTCAAATCCGCCGACATGGCCCTTTACACGGCCAAGGACACGGGGCGCAACCGCGTCTGCTGCTCGCGCGACGGACGGCTGACCAATAACGAAACCACGCGGCACTGAAATAATTTATATATTAGTATAAACTTTATATACCTGTATATTATTATCTGGCATTGACTGAACCTGTCGCCGGCGGGCGGGTCCATCGGCGTCAGCGCTTGAGGCGGACGACGACATAGGGCGCCTCGCGTTCGAAGTCGGGGTGGATCCGGCCATTGCCGCGGCTGTCCATCGCCTCGATGTAATACATGAAATCCCATTGCGGATCGATCTGTGCGGCGGGAACGACGGCCTCGTAACGGCCGGCCTCGCCGACGGGCTTCATTTCAAGGGTACTGTAGTCGACGAACTGCGTCAGCGTGCGGTAACGCAGGCGCACCCACTTGACTCCCGAAGGATCGCTGACCTCGGCCGAGATCGTGATCGGTTGGCCGGCGGGCGCCGTGGTGACAGGCGTGTGCCTTACGACCGGCGGCGTGCGGTCGGCGGTCGCCGCCGTTCCCGGGCCGTTCCGATCGGGCCGGACGGCCGCCCTGATCGAGGCGTAAATTCCCTTGCGCCCGCCGTCATCTCGCGATGGATTGAACGCCCGGCGCTCCTGCTCGAGTCTGGCCAGGCCGGCCTCCAGGGGTTGGAGTTCGTCGCGCCAGTGGCCGCAAAGGCTTGCCTCTCGGAGGCCCATCTTAAGGTCGGGCGCATAGGCGTCGCCGGCGGCCGCCGCCAGGGCGCGCCAGGCCTCCACGGCCCGCCGTTCGCCGGCGATCGCGTCGTCCAGGGCGGCCGGGTCGTGCGTGCGCCGAAACAAGTCGTAACTGATCGCCGCCGGGATGCGCCGGGAGTGGAAGCGCGCCAGGCCGGCCAGGATTCGCAGGTCGATCATCGTCATCTCAAACTCGGGGCCGCGCCGGTCGCCAATCCGGGCTTCGGCTTCGGCGGCCTGTCGTTCGATGTCGTCGGCCGCCTCGTCGAACCAGCGGGCGGTCGCCTGCGGCCGCACCATCGCCGTCTCGCCCGATTCGAGCAGGCGGCGGGCCTCGTCGTCGAAGCTCGCGAACAGCGCGATGTCGCTGCCCTGGTTCATCGCGTAGGCGGGCAGGTCGCCCAGGCGCTGGCGTTCGGCCCAGCCGCGCGTCATCGGAAAGCTGGTGTAGGGATAAACGGCGGCGACGATGCGCGGCAGGACCCAACTGGCGCGGTGAAGGCCGGCGGCGACAAACGGGGCGGCCTCCGATCCGAAGCGACGTTCGAACTCCCGCATCCAAACCTCCTCGGGCGTGGCGGGGTTGTAACCCAACCGCCCGAAGACCTGGAAAAAATGCCAGTAGCGTTCGAATTCGTAGTCATGGGAGCGGTAGCGCGGGGTCAGCAGGTCGAACGGCTTTTCGTCATGCGGCTGCGCCTCCATTTTGGTCGCCAGGGGCTCGTTGACCTCGTAGCCGTCGCCGTCGTAGAGGTGCGCGCTCCGGGCGAAGCGTCGCGCGTAGTCGGGATCGCCCCAAAGCATGACGCGCGTCGTTCCGCCGTTCCACAGGCGCCACAGCATCGAGTAACGCCGCGGGTAACGGAGAAGGTCGGCGTAGCCGTGGCGGCGGTCGTGCTGGTTCTGGACGTTGATGTGCGTCGGGTGGAAAGGCATGCCCATCTGTTCCATCCAGTACTTTGTGCAGATGCGCATCTTGATCCCCATCCGGAGGCCGGCGTCGATGACGCTGTCGGGGAGTTCCTTGGCGCGCGCGTCGAAGCGCAGATCGGGCCGGCGCGCCCGGATCACCTGGAACACGTTGGTCCAGAACTCGCCGATTTCGCCCGGCTTCAGGCCCGATTCGCCGTGCATGCGGAACTGGAGGGCGTCCAGGGCGGGCACGGCGACCAGGAGGCGATCGAGCGCCGCGGCAGTGAAGGCGTTGAGATTGTCGGCCGTCACCCCCCAGACCAGGCCCGGCGTCGGCCGCTCGCCGCCGGCCTCGGGGCCGGTAAGGCCTCCCGTCTGGACGCCGGCGCGATAGATGTGGTCCCAGATACCGACGGTGAAGCCGATGCCCCGCTCGTGCGCCATCTCGATCATCCGGTTGAGTGCGGCCAGGTTGCGCCGTTGCTGCTCGGGCGCGAGGCCGACCATCCGCACCTGCGGGAATCCGTCGACGTCGAAAAAGTAAGGGTAGCACGGCGCCAGAAAGCCGCCGTTTTCGTAACCAAAGATGAGCGTGAAAGAGTTGAACCGATTGCGCGCCATCATGTCGAAATAGCGCGCCCAATAATCCTCGTTGTAGAAACGCTGTTCGAACGCGGCGCGCTGCATGGTGTAGGCCGAAAGGGCGCGCACGCGCACATCGGGCCACTCGGCCGTCTCGCGCACTTCGCTCAGCGGGTCGCGCGGGTCGGACGCCCAGCCGATCCGGTCGGCGGCGTCGAGCGCGGCGTACATGAGCCCGCGGTCGTCGGCGCCGCAGAGGATAAGAAGGACCCGGTTGCCCGCGCGGCCGCGATGAACGACGAGCGCCTCCTCGCCCGCGGGCGGAGCGGCGCCGGCCTCCTTGAGCAAGCGCGCGGCGGACCCGCCGGCCTCGACCGTGCCGGCGACGATCAAGTATCGCCCCCGCGCCTGATCGAGCGAGGCGGCTTTTTCGGCGGGAACCCCTCTTTCGCGCAGGGCCTTCAGTAACTCGGCGATGCCGTGGCGGGCGGGCGCGCCGATCCCTTCGTCGGCAACGAGCGAGACCAAAGGCTCGGGCGCGCCGCGCGCGACTTCAGGCGCGCCCGCGCCGCCGGCTGGCGCCAGCGCCAGATGCAAAAAGATACCGAGTCCCAGGGCAAGTTTTGCGGATGTCATCGGCGCGACCTTTTCCACCGTTGGGCGTTTCACCATTCAGTCCGGATCGGTGACCAACTATCCACAACGACGGTGCGGGTGCCGTTATGTTCAGTCGATTGCAGAATATAAAATGCAATACTCGAAACGGAAATTCATCCACCATTTCGCATTTGGCATTTTTTTGTTCGGGCGTACGGCAGCAGGCGGATCGCCGCCAAAGATGGTCTGGCAAGGATTACACAACCCCCGGCTCACGCCCTCGCGGAAGCCATGTTCCGGCGATTTTCTCAGCAATGCCGGACTCGACACGTAGGGGCGCACAAACTGTTTTTCGGCGCAAACACGCCCGCGTATCGACCTGGCGAGCCGCGTGTGGGCCGTTTCCGCGGAACAGGGCGCGTTCGCGAGCGCCGCGCTCGGGGCTTTCGCGATCCCGCCCGGGGGCGCCCGGGTCACCCGTTTTTTCATATAACTGCGCGGATTACACTTGCCCTGAGGGGGGGGGAGATTTAGTACCCTGTGAACAGTAACCCTTGATTGGTTGAATCAAGTGGGCGGTGTTGCCCACTTTTTTTTGTGATCGTCAAGGGTTGGAGTCAACGGCGTCGGCTGCCTTTGGCTTGTCTGCGTAACCGCTGCGGTCGTCTTCTGATTTCGCTTTCCCACCCTGTTCCGACAGCCAGGGCAGGCGCGTCAAAACCACAGGCGGGCGAATCCGGCGTGGGAAAACGGCATTGCGCGGCCCCCCGCCGGCGGATCATCAAACGCCCCGGAGAGTATGACTACCATGGACCCCAACAGCCTCAAGGCCTTCATCCGGCTGATCAGCAAGGAGAAGGATCTCCCCCCCGAAATCCTCAAAGAGGCCATCGAACACGCCATCCTGGCCGCCTCGCGCAAGCAACTGTCGCAATACCGCGACGCGGTGGTCAATCTGGACGTGGAAACCGGCCAGTTGACCGTCACCGTGACCAAGACCGTCGCGGACGAGGCGCCCAAGGGTTCGCGCGAAACGATCAGCCTCAAGGAAGCCCGCCGGCTGCTCAAGGACCGCAAGCTCAAGGCGGGCGATGAGGTGCGCGTGGTGATCGAGCCGGGCGACTTCGGCCGCATCGCCGCCCAGTCGGCGCGCCAGATGGTCATGCAACGCCTGCGCGACGCCGAACGCACCAAGATCTACGAGGAATTCAAAAACAAGGAAGGGCTGATGGTCACCGGCATCGTGCAGCGTTTCGAGCGGCGCGACGTCATCCTCAACATCGGCAAGACCGAAGGCATCCTGCCCGTCGGCGAACAACCCATGGGCTCCCACTACAAGTTCAACGACCGGCTCAAGGTGCTCATCGTCAAGGTCGACGACACCGCGCGCGGCCCCAGCATCATCCTTTCGCGCAAAAATCCCCAGTTGGTCGTCGAGCTGTTTCGCCAGGAAGTGCCCGAGATCGCCGACGGCACGGTGCAGATCGTCGGCGTGGCGCGCGAGGCGGGCGTGCGCACCAAGATCGCCGTCAAGTCGGTCAACTCCGACGTCGACCCCGTCGGCGCCTGCGTCGGCATGAAGGGCTCGCGCGTGCAGATGGTCGTGCGCGAATTGGAGAACGAGAAGATCGACATCGTCCCCTGGAGCAACGAGCCCGCCACGTTCATCCGCAACGCCCTGAATCCGGCCAAGATCCTCTCGATCGAGCTCAACAGCGAGGACCGGCGCGCCAACGTCACCGTCGCCCAGGGCAACCTGGCCATCGCCATCGGACGCAAAGGCCAGAACACCAAGCTGGCGGCGCGGCTGACCGGATTCCGGCTCGATATCCGCTCCGAAAACGAAGAGGAACTGGCCTACGAGGAGATCCAGCGCCGTTATCTGGAGGACTTCCTCACCCAGATCGAGGGGCTGCCCAACCTGCTCCAGCACGCCATCCTGCGCTCGAATTTCAACAGTGTGGAAAAAATCGCCCACGCCGACGTCGCCAAGCTGTTGCCCTTCTGCGGCGACGACCAGGAACTCTGCCAGAACATGATCGCCGGCGCGCAGGAATATCTCGACGCCCTGCGCGAAATGGAAAACCAGCGGCGTCTTAATCGCGAAGAGGCCGGCGCGGGCGAGGAAACCGGCGACGGTGAGGAGGCCGATAACGGCGGCGATGAGGAGACCGGCAATGGAGAGAGTAAGGATGCCGCCTCCGCCGAGACCGAGGGCGATACGGAAGCGGCCGGCGGCGCCGAAGCGGCCTCCGCCGCGGAAGAAAGCGCGCCGGAGGGACAAAATCCCGGACCGGCTGCGGACGGGGCGGAGGGGGAATAATGGCAAATCTGCGTGTGACAAGCCTTTTCAAGCCAGCAGGCTTGACTTATCACGGGGGCTGTATTCTAATATTGGATTGACTGAATCTGTGAGCCCACGCGATGTCGAAAGATATGTCAGGGCCGGGAGCGGAGTGTATGCGAATTTACGATTTGGCCAAGTCCATCGGCCAGCATTTCGATATCGAAATCAAGAGCGCAACCCTGGCGGAAGAATTCAGGACCTTGCCGGAATTCGCCGATATCCATGAGGCCATCAAGAGTCACGCATCCACGATCGATGACGAGCACGCTCAATTGATGTATCGGATCTATGCCAAGCGCGTGGGCAAACCCGCTCCGGGATCCTCGGCCGCCCCCGCTCAACCCGCGCTCGAAAAGAAAGCGCCTCCTCTGCCCCGCCCGGCTCCCCCCGTGCGCCCCATGGCCGGCCTGCCGCCGCGCCCGTCGCCCATCGCCCCGGTTGTGCCGCGGCCCGTGCCCGTGTCGGCCGTTCCGCGCCCCGTGCCGATCCGGTCCGGAGCCGCCGCCGCCCCCGAGGCGTCCGCGCCTCCGGCCCCGCCGGCCGCCCCCGCGCCGCGCGCGCCCGAGCCGGCAGCCCCGCGCCCGCCGCGTGAGGCCCGGCCCGCGGGACCCTCCAAGCCGGCCGTTCACCCCGCCGCCCTCGTCGCCCGG
>JAMCWS010000444.1 GCA_023480605.1 bacterium | reverse complement strand
CGTGTTGTTCAGCGGGTACCGGGGCACGGCCCGATACGAAGAGACGCCCGAACTCATCAAGGCCCGCCAGATCCTGGCTTCGAATCCGGGCACGGAAACGACCTTCCAGCCGGGGCAAACGACGCGCACCCCGGCGGTGCTGCCCGGCCTGGAACGCGGCTTCATCCAGCCGCTCTTCACGCCGACTCCCACGCCGACGCCCACCCCGAGCCCGACCCCGCCACCCCCCAACCTGCAACAGGTTATCGCCGTCTGGAAACTGCGCAGCCTCAACCCCGACAGCGTCGAGATCGCCGAGGGTTCCAATATCCTCACGCTGCAGGTGGGCGGACCGCCGATCGAACGGCCCGACAGGCAGGGCCAGATGGTAAAAATACAGCTTCTCAGCGTCGACCTGGACAATATGACGGCCACTTTCGGATTTCAGGATCAGAAGATCGCTCTGAAATTCTGACGGCGGCCAAAGGAGTTGATGCGCCATCGCCAAAGCGCGAGTTATAAACCTGAAAACAGCGATCATTAACCACGAAATGACACGAAATAAACGAAAAATGAAAATACCCATAAAATGGTCTCACCTGGCGGATGAAGGCGTCTTATATAAGCTTTTGAAATTCGGGTTCTTTTACGATAACGATAACGACCGATATCAGAATCACGGACACGCAGTTCACTTGGCGCCGATGCCGTAATCCATCGCAAGGCCCTTGAAGAATACCATCGGAGACACCGATCCATGCGCATCGAATTGGCCCCCTTCTTCGCCGCCCCCATGCAACGATTGATTTTCCCGCGCCTATGGCCCTGGCTCATGCTGGCGGCGCTGGCCGCCTGGACGCCGGCGGCGCCGGCCCAGCCCCCCCCGCCGACGACGGCCACCCCCGAAACGCCGATGACCCCGGTCCCCGGCGCCGCGCGCACGCCCCGTGTGGCGCACGCCACACCCGCCCCCCAAGCCACCCCCACGCCGGCTCCCTCGCCCGCGGCGGGGGCCACCACGCCCGGCGCCCCCACGCCGGTCGTCGAGGCGCCCCGCACCACCGACCGGGGCACCTCCCCGACGGCGGCCGAGGTCATTTACGAATCGCTGCCGGCCAAGGACGTCGCCAAGGAAGGGGGCGCCCTGCCCGCCGGCGAAGCCAAGACGTTGCCGGGCACGGCCCCCGCCCAACCCACGGCCACGATCATCGCCGAAGGGCTGACCCTCGAAGACGTCCTCAACCGCATCCGCCAGCAGACGGGCATTCAGATCACGGCCAAAGGATCGACCAAGGGCACGAACATGGGCCGGCTGACCTTCCAGAAAATGCCGGTCGAAGACATCCTCAACGCCCTCACGGTGCCCAAGCAGTGGGTCTGGATCAAACACAGCGACGGCACTTATGATATTTACGACAAGGATACTTACGTCAAGACGGTCCAGGCCAGCCAAGTCATCCGCTATCCGTTCCAGCTCAAGTATATCGACGCCGAGGAACTCAACAAGGTCATCGCGGGGGTGCTGACGCCCGTCATCGGGGCCAGCGCCGTCGACGCGCGCACCAACAAGCTGATCGTCACCGACCTGCCCGACAAAATCAGCCTTATACAGGAAATCATCAAGGAATACGACGTGCAGCAGTTCTCGCGGACGTTCGAAATCAAGAACGCCGACGTCGAGGAGATCGGCGAGCGCCTGGGCGAGATCAAGTCCAAGGCCGCCGAAGTGCAGGTCGACCCCCGCACGCGGGTGATCGTCGTCAAGGACACGTTCGAGAAAATCAAGGAGATGGAACAGCTCATCGAACTGCTCGACCGCGAACTGGAGATGGTCGTTTACAACCTCAACAACATCGGCGAGGAAGCCAAGGACGCCCAGGATCTGGTGGATGCGTTCATCACGCCACTGGTGACGACCGACGCGCTTGTGCAATACAACCAGGCCACCGGCAAGCTGTTCGTGCGCGACATCCCGGCGGTCCAGAAAAAAATCCTCGAGGTGCTCAAGCAACTCGACCAGCCCAAGAAACAGGTCCTCATCGAGGGCGAGATCCTCGACGTGGCGCAAACTTACAGCAAGGACATCGGCATCAACTGGACCATTGGCGAGAGCCTGCCCAAGGCGCTGGCGGCCGGCCTGAACATCGGCGGGGTGATGATCAACGACACCGGCACAAGCCTCTACGCGAGCAATTTCACGGCGCTCAAGGACGCCGTGCCCATCGCATCGGGCGGCAGTTCAGGCCTGCAAACCTACGTGCTGACCAACCAGGTTCGCGCGCAATTGACGGCGGCGCTCACCGACAGCCGCACACATCTGCTGCTGCGGCCGAGGCTGCTCATTTCCAACAAGGAACTGGGCACGTTCAACGTGACCCACGACGAACCGGTCCTCAACACCTTCTACACCGGCATCGAAAACGCCGCGACGACCACCGGATTCAACAATACGTATTCCAGCACGCAGAACTTCGTTTCGAGCGGCCTCAGGGTTGAGATCACGCCGCAGATCAGCAACCGCGGCCTGGTGGAGTTGCACATCTATTTCGAAAACAGCTCGCCCATCATCGTGCCCGACATCGGCAACGGGGTGCGCGGCGTGGGCAAGTCGACTTCGAGCGCCGAAACGATTCTGGTCATTCCCAGCGGCGAGACGCGCGTCATCGGCGGCCTGATCAGCAACGACGAATCGAACGGCGACACCGGCATCCCCTACCTGTCGCAGATCCCCTACCTGGGCTACCTGTTCGGCACCAAGTCGAAGTCCGACAACAAGCGCAACCTGATGTTCTTCGTCACGCCA
>JAMCWS010000037.1 GCA_023480605.1 bacterium | reverse complement strand
CGGCGCCACGGCGTAGGCCCCCTCGTAGTCCCTCACCAGGCGGGCGATCTCGGCGTCGGCAACCTCGCGGACGGCCCGGGCGAGTTCGCCGATGCCGTAGCCGCCGACCGACCATCCCATGCGGATCTGCGCTTCGACCTTGTCGCCTTCGGTGACGGCGACCTCGCGCATGTTGTCGCCGAAACGGGCGATCTTCATCCCCTGGCAGTCGTGCCAGGCGGCCGCCGCGCGCGCCCAGACGCCCAGTTCGCGCTGCACGTCGGCATCCTGCCAGTGGCCGACGACGACCTTGCGCGCCAGGCCCATGCGGGTGCAGATGAAACCGAACTCGCGGTCGCCGTGGGCCGACTGGTTAAGGTTCATGAAGTCCATGTCGATCGACGCCCACGGGATGTCGCGGTTGAACTGCGTGTGCAGGTGGACGAACGGCTTGCGCAGGATCTTCAGGCCGGCGATCCACATTTTCGCCGGCGAGAAGGTGTGCATCCAGGCGACGAGGCCGATGCAGCCGGGGGCGTCGTTGGCATCCAGGCACAGTTCGTAAATCGACTCAGGGGTGGTCAGGACCGGCTTGAAGATGATCCTGACGGAAATGTGTTCCGATCGGCTCAGCTCGGCGGCGATGCGACAGGAGTGCTCGGCCACCTGTTCGAGGGTCTGTTCGCCATAGAGGTGTTGGCTGCCGGTCACCAGCCAGACTTCGCGGTCATTCAGGCCAATCATGACTCATGCCCCTTTCCTTGGTTGTAGAGTCGGCGCGCGGCGCGGGTTATCGGTGGCCCGATCGGCGCGGCAATCAGGCCCTGATTGTCGCGCCGCGAATTGCCAAATGCAACTTCCGCGAGGGGAAGCGAAGAAGCGAATGCCGGTGGCCCTTCGCCCATTTACGTACGCGTAAAGAGGTGGCCGCGCCGCCAAACGGGGCGAACGGCCGCCGATTTTTACCTTGTCCGGATGCCCGGCTTTGCCTATTCTCGACCCCAATCCGACAGCTCTTCGTCCGCCGCATCGGATCCGAGAGGGGGCGCCTGGCAAAGGAGGACCGCGCCATGGATGCAACATTTTTTTACCGCTTGATCCTGGCCGCCGCGTGCGGGGCGGTGCTCGGGATCGAGCGCGAAGTCCAGCGCAAGCCCGCCGGCCTGCGCACCAATATGCTCATCTGCCTGGGGGCGGCGCTGTTCACCTATTGCTCGATCAACCTGACCCAGAACACCGGCGATCCCTCGCGCATCGCCGCGCAGATCGTCACCGGCATCGGATTCCTGGGCGCGGGCACGATCATGCACAACCGGACCAATACGGTCAAAGGGCTCACCTCGGCCGCAACGGTCTGGGTCGTGGCCGCCCTGGGCATCCTCATCGGCTCGGGACACTACCGTCACGGGGTGAGCGCCACCTTGCTGTCGCTCGTTATTCTCACGCTTATTCGGCGCCTGGAAATCCTGTTCCGGCCCAAGGGAGTGCGCTTCAACCTGCACCTGCTTGCGGCCGACGACGACCAGATTCTGCACGACATCCGCCAGGCGTTCCGGCGTTGCCGCATCGCGCCGACGGCCTTCGAAGGCTCGCCGGCGGCGGGCGATAAAATCGACCTTCGGGTGCGCTTTCAGGTCCGCCCGGCCCGGCGGCGCGAATTGCTCGACCAACTGGCCCTCATCCCCGGCATCGAGCGCATCGACCACCGCACGCGCCGCAAGCCGGAGTAGGGCGCGCAAGGGCCCGACTCGACATTATCCTGTTTACGGAATCCCGACTTTGGTCGATAGTATATTAGACAAGGTCGAATCCCCGGTGGGTTATTTTTGCGCCCGTCGGAGGGATGATCAACGCATCCGGCGAATCCCGGACTTTTCCCGAAGGACATCCCATGTCCATCGACTCATCCGATTACACCGCTGCCGGCGCGCCGCGGCGCGCTGTGCGCGCGCCGGGAAGCCGCACCGGCCTGGGCTCGCAGCGTTACCTGCGCTTGTTTCAATGCCTGACGCCTTTGATCGGCTGCCACGACGTCTGCGAAATCCATCTGCGGGCCTGCGAAATGCTGGCCGAGATCCTCGACGTCAAGGACTGCTCGTGCCTGATGGCCAACGCCCGGAGGACCGAACTGGCGCTGATGGCCGCCACCCACATCCCGCCGACGGAGTGGCCCACCGTGCGGCTGCCGGTGGATCAGGGGGTGTGCGGCCAGGTTTTCCGCCAGGGGACGGCCCTGCTGGTGCGCGGGCAGGCGCACTTCCGCAAGTATTTCGGGCGCAATTCCGAAGCCCGTTATCGTGCGCCCTCGTGTGTTGTCGTGCCGCTGCGGCTGCACGGCGCCATCGCCGGAGTGCTGAACGTCGCCAATCCGGTAGGCCGGCGCGCATTCGCCCCGCGCGACGTCGAATTGATCGAGGCCGCCGGGCAAATGATGGCCGCGGCCCTCGAGCGGGCCAACGAGCACAGCGAGGCGCTCCTGCTGCACCGCAACCTTGAGGATATTTTCGACAGCCTGCTGGTCGGGGTGCTCTCGGTCGACAGCGAAGGAATCGTGACGCACACGAACCATCGCGCCCGGACGTTGTTCGGACTGCCCGACCGCCACGCGCCCGAACTGCCCCTGTCCGAAGTGCTGCCCGGCACAATCTACAACGTCTGCCGCCGCCTCATGAAACAGGCCGACCGCGAAACGGAACCCGCGCAGGAACGGTTCAAAACCAACCTGAACGGGGGGGCGATCATGATCGAGGTGACCGTCAGCGGCCTGCGACGGATGGCCGGCGCTCGTGGCGACCGTCTGCTCATGTTCGAG
>JAMCWS010000178.1 GCA_023480605.1 bacterium | reverse complement strand
CGACCCCGGCGAATGGAACAGCCTGGCGGCCGATCCCGCCGCGCGCGACGTTGCCGCCGCCCTCAGGGCCGAGGTGATTGCCTTCTGGCGCCCCGCCGAGCAACTCGCCCGCGCCGCCCGCACTCCCAAGGCGGAGCGCGAAAAACACTTCTACCCTTACTCCAACCAGTTCATGCTCGGAGGCGGCGCCGTCGCCAACGCCCGCCCGTGAAAGGATCTCAGCACCGCCGGTCCGGTTCGATCGCCCCTTGAGACGATCATCGTGATGGTAACTGCAAAGGCGATCGTTATTGAATCCGACTCGGTTTTATTACGGGGGTTCGCGTTAGCGATCCACCGCGCGCCGCGCCACCGACAACTCAGGAACACGTCATGCAACGCCGACATTTCATCAAGACCGGAATCGGCGCCGCCTTGGGTGCGGCGCTTCACTCGCCATACCCGTCGGCCGCCGCCGCGCCGGCGCCGCCAGCCGCAAAGGAGCCCGCTTCCATGAATGAAATCCCAACCGCCCAACGCCGATTCAAACATCCGTATCACCAGACGCTCGTTTACAAGATGTTTCTGGCTTCCAAGCCCGATCGGGTCCGCATGACTTTTACCGAGGCGCTCGAAGCGATCCGACAGGTCGCGGCGCTCACCGGCGGCCTCAAACAGATCGTCTACCTTGTTGGCTGGCAGTTCGACGGCCACGACTCCAAATACCCCGCCTGGTCGGAGGTGAACGCGCGTCTGAAGCGCCCCGAGGACCCCGAGGCCCGCGCCAGCCTCCTCTGGCTGATGCGTGAAGCACGGCAATACAACGCCGTCGTCAGCCTGCACGTCAATATGGTCAACGCCTACGAGAACAGCCCGCTCTGGCGGGAATATGTCGACAAGGACCTGATCGGGAAAAACGAGAAGGGCGATTATCTCGACGGGGGATTCTGGGGCGGCGAGCAGGCCTACGTCGTCTGCGCTCCGCGTGAGTGGGAGGACGGCCTGGCCCAGCGCCGCATCGACGCGCTGCTCGAAATGCTGCCCATCGCCGAGGCCGGCCCGATTCACGTCGACGCTTTCATCGCCACGGCCAGCCCCTGGCACAAGGTGACGGTCGGGGATTCCGCCGCGGCGATGAACCTGATACTGGATTACTGGCTGGCGCGCGGCGTCGATGTTACGATCGAAGATATCGATTACCAGTTCGTCGGCCGCGTGCCGATGGTCTGGCATTACAACGTCGACGAACGAACGCGGCTCATGTTCCCCCCCGACGTGCTTTGCGGAGGGGGGGCGACCTGGAACGCCCGCGGCGGCGACTGGCGGAAGGGATCGTTCCCCCAGCCTCATCGCCCCGAGGGGGGATGCCTTTACGAAGAGGCGTGGGGATATTCGATCGACGGCGATCTCGGCGGCCTGCAAGGCCTGCCCGCCCTGGCCGAATCCTTCTTTCTCCACACCGTCCCGTGGCTCTTCATCAACCAGGGACGGCCGCTGCGCCTTGTCGAAACCGCCGAAACATACGAAGTGGAATTTTCGCATGGCGCGGTTACGACCGTCCGCCACGCGCGGCCGGCGATCGGCGAACGGCGTTCGGGGGAGGGCGAAAAACGATCCTTCGTGCTTCGTCACGAGGACCGGACGTACCTGGAAGGAACGGATCTTTGCATTCCGGCGGCGTGGCTGGGGGGCGACTGCATCGCTTACAGCAAGTCGGGTTGCCGGCGTGAATGGCTTCTGCCGCCCGCGTGGCGCGAGGTGAGGGAAGCCCGCGAACGGCCGCTTTTTCCCGCCGCGAACGGCGCCAGTCGATCTCGCGCGGTCGCCGGCGGGCGGATCACGGTCGAACTCCAACCCGGCCAGGCCGTTCGCCTGACGCCGGCCTGAAATCCGTATTGGCTTCGTTACGGGGTGATTTCGGGAGTGGTGTCGGTTTCGTCGGGCGTTTCGGATCGGGCGCGCAAGTCGGCGAGCAGATCCAGAATTTCCGCCCGGCGCTGAACCGGCGCAATGACGCAGCCCCATCCCATTTGCAGTTGAAACATGCCGTCGTAGGCAGCGTCGTGGTAGGAGTGCATCATGTGCGGGATGGACGCCTCGTCCAGCAGTGAATCGAGCAGTTGCGCTTCGACCTCGTTGTCGAGGATGGCGATCTTCACGTAATCATCCATGGGCGTCCCTCCCGCGTTGATTAGACTCAATCGCGCCGCCGGTGGCAATGGATAACACCGAAAGCCGTTCCCGTTTCTGCCGAAGGCGCCGTGATCCCCCGTAATTTCCGGATGACTTTCTCATCGGTCTCCCTATAATCATCGGCGTTCAGCAAGCGTTCAAGAGCGACTGACTTCAAGCAAGGAGAAGGACCATGGCAAAGGTATATTACGATCGGGACGCCGACCCCGCCGCGCTGGCCGGCCGCAAGGTGGCCATCATCGGCTACGGCAACCAAGGGCGCGCCCAGGCTCTCAATATGCGCGACAGCGGCGTGGAGGTGATCGTCGGCTCGATCAGCGACGCCAGTTTCGAACGGGCCAAGGCCGACGGATTCCCAACCATGTCCATCAGCGAAGCCGCCCGCGCCGGCGACGTGCTCTGCCTGTTCGTGCCCGACGAGGTGCAGCAGGTCATCTACGCCCAGGACGTCGCCCCGGTTCTGCGCGCCGGCCAAGTCCTCAATTTCGCCCACGGTTACAACATTCGCTATGGATTCATCAAGCCCCCCGCCGGCGTCGACGTCATCATGGTGGCCCCGCGGATGATCGGCGTGGGCGTGCGCGAGCTTTTCGCGGCCGGCTCCGGAGCGCCGGCGTTCGTGGCCGTCGAGCAGGACGCCACGGGCCGGG
>JAMCWS010000358.1 GCA_023480605.1 bacterium | reverse complement strand
ACGGCGAAAACCATGATCAACATGAGGCCTAGCCAGAACGTCGGCACCGAGATGCCCAGCAGCGATCCCCCCATGGCCAGTCGGGCGGCGCGCCCGCGCGGACGCAACCCGGCCACGACGCCCAGCGGCACGCCGACCAGTACGGCGATGGCCAGGGCCGCCAGCGACAGTTCGATCGTCGCCGGGGCGCGTTCGACCAACATTTGCGCCACCGGCCGGCCGGTATAATACGACATCCCCAGGTCGCCGCGCGCGAGGCGGCCCATATAGCGGGCGTATTGCACCGCCAGCGGGCGGTCCAGGCCCAGCTCGCGCCGCAGCGCCTCGCGCTGAAGGGCCGTGGCGTTCTGCGGCAGGAGCGCCGCCACCGGGTCGCCCACGTGATAAAGCATGACGAACACCAGGATCGAGATGGCGAGCAGTGTCACCAGCGATTCAGCCAGGCGGCGGAGGAGGAAAGACGGCATTTACGAAAATTCTTTGGTTGTCAGAAATTGCTTTGGTTCACAGACAATATGCAGCGTCATCCGTTGAAAAGGGTTCATTTGTGATGCGAATTCCTATTCATATCCATCAACAGAAGCTCCATCAGGTGCAACTGCTATGCATCGAGCGATAACCAAAAAGTGAAGATCGCTAGGCTCAAACGCTGCAACAATTCGTATGATAGTTCCCCATTAATACTCCGATCTGTCCACTTGAAAATGCCGAATTCTGCCTCGAAGGAGCCATGCGATATTGCATTCCGAATGTGCCTTACCTCATTGAGCTTGAGCAACTCAACAAATGATACAAGATGTTCGGATTTTATTGGTATAGATTCAAGCTCGCGTAAAAGATCATCGAATCTCATGCAGGAAAACGAAATCCATGCCTTGAACACAACCGATGCCGTCGCGACTGATTCATCTCTTAAAATATGGTATATTGGATTATCGCTCGCCCTGAGAGGCAGTATTATATTCATTGTTTCAAGATGACCGCGCAAGGAGTCAAGTGATGAAGCCACACTCCACAGAACAGTGCCACGACGAAACATGCCAGAGTAAGGCCGAAAACGATCCTTGTATGGTAGCAGCGCACGTAATAGGCCATACGAATCTGTTTGATGCGAATTTACGAGATCAAGAGCATTCTCAAGCTGTATAACTGATTTATCCATGATCATCCGTCTTTTTGCATAATAACGCAAACAACCTTCGTTGAGCGCGGCTGGCGGGCAGGTCGGCCAGGCGGCCGGGCGCGATCCACTTGTGCGCGACGTGGCGCTGGCGGCGGACGGCCTGGCCCTCGCCGTCCTCGGCGCGGAAAAGCTCCGTGCGGATCCGGTGGTTGGTGAAGGTCGAGTCGGCAGTTCCCACCGGCGCGACGACGGTGGCGTGGATGCGCAGGAGGTCGAACAGAACTTTTTCGGGTCCGAGCTGGTCGGCCTCGATTTCGCGCGTGTCGAGCCGCGGCAGTTCCCAAAGGCCGGCGAAGGCCTTCCCCGCGCCACGCTGCACGACCAGCAGGCGGTCCTTGCGGAAGAGGGCGACGGCCACTTCGCGCACGGTTTTCAGGCGCGGGCGCGGCGGGGGCGCCGGGTAATTCTCCGGGAAACCCAGGGCGCGCGCCTGGCAGTGTTCGTAAAGTGGGCAGATGAGGCAGAGCGGTTCGCGCGGCAGGCAGACCGTCGCGCCCAATTCCATGAGCCCCTGGTTGAAATCGCCCGGCCGCGCGGGGTCGACCAGGCCCGCGCAGATCGCCCACAGCCGGCGCAGTCCGGCCCCCTTGAGCAGGTCCTCATCTAGCGCGAAGAGCCGCCCGACGACCCGCCGCACGTTGCCGTCGACCAACGGCAGGGCCAGCCCGAGGGCGATCGAGCCCACCGCGCCGACGGTGTAACGGCCGAAACCGGGCAGTTCGGCCAGGTCGGCGGGGTCGCGCGGCAACCGGCCGCGCCACTGGCGCGTGACGATCTCGGCGGTGCGTTTCAGCAGCCGCGCCCGCCGGTAATAACCCAGCCCCGACCAGGCGCGTAAAACGTCCTGCTCGCTGGCCTCGGCCAGCCGGCGGAAACTCGGGAATTCCTTCATGAAGGCTTCGTAATAGGGCAGGACGGTCGCCACCTGGGTTTGTTGGAGCATGAATTCCGACACGACGGTGGCGTATTCGCCCGGCTGGGTGCGCCAGGGCAGGGGGCGATGTTCCTCGTCATACCAGCCCAGGACGAGGCGCCGCACGGCCGCGGCCGTCTCCGGCGCGGGTTCGGGGAGCGACTGGTCGGTCTTGTCTGTCATGAATGATCCTAAAACCGGCGATTAAGCCACGAAATGATGCGAAATGCACCAAAAATCCCCGTGTTGGGATCGAATTTCGCCTTACTCCAATATGGTTACCTTAAGTCGCCAGACCATCTCCGAGATTTGGATAACTGTTTTGAGCCTTGCCCGATCGGCGACATATGTTCCATTTGATATGCCCCGTATTTTGTGTGTTTTCGTGTGCTTTCGTGGTTAATATTGCATTTTTCAGGTGATGCAAATAGGGGACGCTTGTGGCAGATTCGGATGTCGCCAAAGGCCGGTTTGCCCCGGCCGGCGTGGCGCGCGGTCGTGCGTATCATGATTGAATTGCGCGCCGCCTGCAACACTTTGATGGAGCGCCCGAACCGATGCGCCTTCCTCCGCTGGCCGCGCGGCTGCTCGCCGACGCCGAACTGCTCGCCGATCCCGCGCCCGTCGACCTGCGCGAGATGAGCAAGTTCGACGAACTCCCCAACGTCGCCGGGCTGGCCGCCCATCGCCTCGAGTCGCCCTGCCCCGTTTGTGTGTTTTCGTGTGCTTT
>JAMCWS010000094.1 GCA_023480605.1 bacterium | reverse complement strand
GAGTATACGGTGTCTTCGTTGACGGTGAAGCCGCCGAAGCGCCCCGGCGCGCCGGCGCGCACGGGCGGGGTGACGCGGTAGAGCCGCCCCGCCCGCGTCCAGGCCGTCACGGGGCCGTTGCAGGTTCGGGTGGTTGTGGGCGTCTGGCGCAGTTCCCAGACGCGGGCCTGAAAGCGGAACGGCTTCGAGGTGAGGCACCCCACCGGGCAGAGGTCGATGACGTTGCCCGAGAAGACGTTGCCGACCGGGCCGTTGCCGAAGGTGCCGATGTAATTGCGGCTGCCGTGGCCGAAGACGCCCATGAGGTGCTCGCCGGCGATCTCGTCGCAGAAACGAACGCAGCGCGTGCACATGATGCAGCGGTTGCGCTCGATGTCGATCAACGGGTCGATCTGCGGCTTCTCAAACCGGCGGCGGTCGTCGCTCGTGCGCGCCGTGCCCCAGCCGTATTCGACCGAGTAACGCTGGAGCATGCACTCGCCCCCGCGGTCGCAGATCGGGCAATCCAGCGGATGGTTGACCAGCAGGAACTCCATCATTCCCTTGCGGCAATCCTCGACGAGTGGGCTGTTGACATTAATATTGAGCCCGTCGGTGACGATCATGTTGCAGGAGACTTCGGGCTTGGGGCGGCCGGCGATCTCGACCAGACAAAGGCGGCAGTTGCCCGCCACGCTCAGCATCGGCTGGTAGCAGTAGTGCGGCACGTAAATGCCGGCGTCGAGCAGCGCCTGAAGCAGGTTCTTGCCCTTGGGCAGTTTCATCTCCCGGCCGTCGACGGTCACGGTGACCAGGTCCGGGGGCGGTGGTGTTTTTATCGGCGTCATGTGATTCATTTATGGCCTAATTCTGGATTGACAGGTTTCATAAAATTCGTCCAATCGCTCCGGCGCGAAGAGATAATTGCGTTTGAGGGTCTTGAGAAATAGCGCATCCGGCTCATCGGCCAGCCATAACCAGGCGCGGCCCAGTTGCGTCGAAAACAGCCCATGCGTGACCGTCCAGCCCAGGCCGCACAACCGCATGCCGACAATCGCCGCAGGCCGGACCTTTTGGATTGACACGATGTCGGACCATGTTATGTGAAGCGTTCTCAGGAACCGGATGGTGATGCCGCCATCGTCCAGGGCAAAGGTCAGGTTGCGAAAACCGCGGTAGTAGAGCCAAGGCAGCAGAAAAAGCAACACCAGCACCCCGGCGATGAACACCACGCCGGGGTCGATCCCATCACGGGGTGTTTTGCGCGCATTGATGACCAACGTCAGAACGATCACCATGGGCATGGCCAGAATGACCATCAACACGAAAAGGCCCTTAACCGACGATAACGACCTTTGGTGATTCTGCGTTCGGTAGGTCATTCGTTCCATGGTGTCCTCCTTTCGTTAGTCATCTTTTCCCCGTCCCAAATCTGAAGTCTCGTTAGGGGCGGTCGCTATCAAATCCATCCGTTGAAGAAAAGCCATGGATTTGGTCGATATAGAAGTCCCGCTAGGGACGGCTGCCTTCAGCCCGCCATGGCAATGGCGCGATGCGGTCGACGAAATCGCCTGAGTCCCGTAGGGACGATTGACCACCTCCTCACCCGAATACGTAATCCTCCTTGAACTCGATCATGTGTTTCCTCAAAAACGCCTGGTATTCCTCCTCGAACGTCTTGATCCGGTGATGGTCTTCCTGTTTTCCGATATACGCTTTCGTTACCCCTATCTGCGAAAATCCGATCGTAAACACCCCGTATCCTTCTTGCCACGCAAACTCGGACTTACGATTAAACTCCTCGTTGATCCACTTGGACGAACCCGCCTTAACCAATTGCACCTCTTTGGCCGGAGCCATAGACGGCGGAATCAATAACAAAATATGGCAATGGTTGCCGGTTCCTCCCACACACAAGGACCGCATTTCGTTTTCCCGGGCGATCCCTCCCCTGTAATTCCACAACCGGCCCCGCCATTCTACACCAATTGTCATTTGTCGGTTTCGCGTCGAGAACACGAAATGATAGAGACAACTGCCGTAGGTGTGGGCCATTTCGGTTTCCTTGCGGTCTTGCCTACCTTTTCATCCGTCCCTCCGGGACTCGTGTCTTCCTTTCCCTTCGCCTTCCCGCCATTATCATGGCGGGCTGAAGGCATCCGTCCCTGGCGGGACTCCCTATTATCCGATCTCCGGCCTCCGGTCTCCGGTCTACTTCAACACCGTATACTCCTTCTTAAACGGACACTTCTGCTGGTCGATGTGGGCTTGGAATTCGGTGCGGAAGCGGGGGATCGTGCGCGCGAGGCTGCCCGTTGCGAATTCGCCGAGCGCGCAGATCGAGCGACCGACGATGTGCTTGACGATGCTCTCGAGCAGCTCGACGTCGCCCGGCCGCCCCTGACCCGCCTCCAGGCGCTTGAGGATCTTATACATCCAGTTTGTTCCCTCGCGGCATGGGGTGCACTGGCCGCACGATTCGTCCCAATAGAAGTGCATCAGGTTGGCCGCCGCCCAAGTCATGCAGACCGTCTCGTCCATGACGATGATGCCGGTCGAGCCCAGGAACGTTCCATATTTGCGCGGTCCGTCGAAGTCCATCACTACGTCCAGTTCGTCTTCGAAGAGCATCGGCACGCTGCTGCCGCCGGGGAAGACGGCCTTGAACTTGTTGCCGTCGCGGATGCCGCCGGCGTATTCGTAGATCAGCTCGCGCATCGTGACGCCCAGCGGCAGTTCGTAGTTGCCCGGCTTCGCGACGCAACCCGAAATCGAATATACCGTCATGCCGGGCGACTTCTCGGTGCCGAGCGACTTGAACCACTCGACGCCGCGCCGGAAAATCTCGGCCACGATTGACAGCGTCTCGACGTTGTTGATGACCGTCGGACACATGTAGACGCCCTGGATTGCCGGGAAGGGCGGGCGTAGGCGCGGGTAGCCGCGCTTGCCCTCGAGCGACTCGATGAGGGCCGTTTCCTCACCGCAGATGTAAGCGCCGGCGCCCGGCTGCACGATCACGTCGAGATTGAAGTCCGAGCCCATGACGCCGCGCCCCAGCAGGCCGGCGGCGTAGGCCTCGTCGATGGCGCGCCGCACCTGCGCGTGGGCGTCGTAGTATTCCTTGCGGATATAAATGATGACTGTCTCGGCCAGCGTGGCGTAGGCGCAGATGGCCGCCCCCTCGATGAGAAGGTGGGGCCGCTGCTCGAGTACCGGACGGTTGCTGAACGTGCCCGGCTCGCTCTCGTCGGCGTTGACGCAAACGTAGTGCGGTTTTTTGCGGTCCTTGGGAATGAAGCTCCACTTGGCCCCGGCCGGGAAGCCGGCGCCGCCGCGGCCGCGCACGTTGGCGTCCTTGACCATGTCGATGGCCTGCTCGGGCGTCATCGTCTCCAAGGCGCGGCGCAGGCCCTCGTAGCCTCCCTTGGCGCGGTAATCGGCCAGTGTTTCGGTGCGCCCCGAGAGAATCGTGCCGGTGATCCCGTCGGTCAGAATGGGTTTATAAGTGGTCTTGGCGTCGGTTGTCATCGTTGCCTCAAGCCGTTGAATTCGGGATCAGGATTGCGGACGGTGGCCGGTGAAATAAGGCTCGCGCTGGCCGGCGCGGCATTCCTCGATGATCCGGTCGATCCTGGCGCGCGTCAGCCTGGTTTCGAGTTTCCTGTTGACGAGCATCACCGGGGCTTCGCTGCACGCGCCCAGGCATTCGCGCCGCTGAATGGTGAAAAGGCCGTCGGCGGTCGTGTCGCCCCAGCCGATCCCCAGTTTGCCGCTCAGAAATTCGTAGAGCCCATCGGCGGCGCACAAGGCGCAGGGCAGCGTGCCGCAGATGCCCAGAACGTATTTGCCCACCGGCGCGCGGTTATACATCTGGTAGAAGCTGACCACCTCGTTGACCTGGGCTGGCGTGGCGCCGACGATCGCGGCCACCTCGATCTGGCTTTCAGGCGAGATCCAGCCGTCCTCCTCCTGCACCAGCCACAGGAGCGGCATGGTGGCCGACCGCCGATCGGGATACTTGGCCAGCAAGGCATCGACCTCGGTCTTGCGCCGCGAGTAGAGGCCGTTGAGCCGGGGTGTCGCGTCGAGTGTTATTTCAGGCATGATGTATATCCAAACATAGTATTAACCGCAAAGGCGCAAAGAACGCAAAGCCGATGCCAAGTCAAGATAGTACGATGCGTTTTATTCCATCCTTCAAAACTGACACGTTGAAATTGATCAGTAATCCAAGAGATCGATGGGTCGACTTCAGATATGACAGAACTTGCGACTCGTGGATCGGGGCCAGCTTGTCAACCGCCTTGATTTCGAGCACGAGTTCATCGCCGATCATAAAGTCCAGTCTGCCTTGCCCTACTGGATGATTCTTGTATGTCAAGCCAACCTCGAGTTGGCGCTGATACTGTAGTCCACGTAAATTAAATTCGAATGTTAAGGCCTCTTCATATATCGACTCCAGGAATCCCGGTCCTAATATCCGATGCACTTCAATGGCCGCCCCGATAACGTCGTATGATATTTTGTTCAGCGATTCCGTCGGCTCTCTCATCAAACTGCCCTGATGTCATTCTTTGGCTATTCTTTGCGCCCTTTGCGTCTTTGCGGTTCAATATCGATGCTTACCGGTCGATCTCCCCGAGCACCAGGTCCAGCGAGCCGATGACGGCGACGACGTCGGCGAGCAGCGCTCCTTCGCTCATCTTGCCCAGCGACTGGAGATTCACGAACGACGGACTGCGGATTTTGCAGCGCGTCGGCTTATATCCTCCCGAGCTGACGATGTAGAATCCCAATTCGCCCTTGCTGGCCTCGATCGGCTGATAGACTTCGCCCGGCGGGACGTAGATCCCCTCGCTGGCCAGCAGGAAGTGGTGGATCAGGTCCTCCATGGACTTTTTGATCCGTTCGCGCGGCGGGTAGATCACCTTGGGATTATCGATGTTGATCGGCCCGCTCTTGGGCATCGTCTTGATGCACTGCTGAATGATCTTACAACTCTCCAGCATCTCCTGCATGCGGACTTCATAACGCGCGTAGCAATCGCCCTCGGTGCGCACCGGCACGTCGAAATCTAGCCGGTCGTAAACCAGGTAGGGGTTGGCCTTGCGCAGATCGAGGTCGACGCCGGAGGCGCGCAGCGAGGGGCCGGTGAGGCACAGGCCGATGGCCTCCTCACGCGTGATTGCGCCCACCCCGCGCGTGCGCATGATATAGATGTCGTTCATCGTCAGCAGGTCGGCGTAATCCTTGTGCTTGCTGGGAAAATCATCGACGAAGGCCTTGACGCGGTCGAGCCAGCCGGCGGGGTAGTCGCGCGCAACGCCGCCCACCCGCATGTAACTGACAGTGAAACGCGCGCCGCAGATTTCCTCGAAAAGATCGTAGATCGTTTCGCGTTCGCGGAAGGTGTAGAGGAACACCGTCATGGCGCCCAGTTCCATGACATGGGTGCCCAGCCAGAGGAGGTGACTGCTGATGCGCGCCAGTTCGCACAGAATCGTGCGCAGATATTTGCAGCGTTCGGTCACTTCGACGCCCAGCAGTTTCTCGACGGCGCTGACGTAGGCGAAATTGTTGGCCATCGGCGAAAGGTAGTCGAGCCGGTCGGTGTAGGGTATGAACTTGTGCCAGCCCTTGGCTTCGGCGAGTTTTTCCTTGCCGCTGTGGAGGTAGCCGACCATCGGATCGAGATGGGTGACCGTTTCACCCTCGAGTTCGAGCACCAGGCGCAGCACACCGTGGGTCGACGGATGCTGCGGCCCCATGTTGAGCGTCAGGATCTCGCCCGTGGGATAATCGCTCACGACGGTGCGGCGCGTGCCTGGTTGTGATGCTGTCATGGTATCTCGTCCAACCGATGTCTGTTGCCTTGTCATTAATCGCGAAACTGGGATCACCCCCGGTAATATGAATCAGGTCGCGGGAGGGTAAATCCTGATTCCTGTGTGCAGGATCTCGGCCGGCATCAAGTGGTCTTCGTTGAAGACCTCGGGCCGAAAACCCCAGGCTTCAATCCGGGTATCGATCCCCCAGGTCATCGTTCCCAGTCGCACATTGTCGTGGAAACGATGGCCCTGAAGCGAAGAAGAGACAATCGCCAGATCGATGTCACTATCGGGTGTGGCCGTCCCCCGGGCATGGGATCCGAACAGGTAGACCGCCTCGACCGACAATTCGCGCCGGACGCGGGCGAGGTAACGCTCGATCACTTCCCGAACCAGTTCTATATCCGACTGAGCACCCATTCTCTGATCCGTCCCAATTTCAAACGAGTTTCGTTGGCATAGTCTCTTGTGGCCAGGATCCTAATCTCCGATTGTTCTTCAGGATAACGGCAAGCAAGGCAGAACTGATTGGCTTGTTCAAGATGGAACACCTGGTCTTCAGTCAGTTCGAGTCCGCCAAGTTCGGCCAATCGAATCAGATTGTGGGTCTTCGGTGGCAGGGCGCCGATCTTTTTCGTCACCAACGCCTTAAGGGCTTTTTCGAGCGACAGGTGCATGATAAAAAGCGCCCAGTGATAGTCGGGTCCCGTCTGGCATAGCCTGCCGGAAGATTCCCAATCGTCGTCGGAACCGGCCTTCCAATATTCGATCTGTCGATCAATCGCCATGTCGGTCATCGCCGCCCGATCAACTCCCGCCCAATCATACATCGCCCTCTTGCACCCGGATGCGGGGGATCAAGTCGCCGGGTTCGCCGGCGTATTCGTCGGTATCCTGCTTGTAGTAGAAGCTGGTGGCGCCGCCCAGCGGGAAATCCTTGCGCAGGGGGTGGCCCTGCCATTCGTCGGGCATCATGATGCGGCGCAGGTCGGGGTGGCCCTCGAAGCGGATGCCCATCAGGTCCCACGTCTCGCGCTCCATGAAACTGGCGCCGGGCCACAGGCCGCAGACCGAATCGATCGCGCACTGCTCCGGCGCTTCTTCGACCGGCGCGCGCAGACGCAGGCGATGGTGGTGGTCCAGCGAGTAAAGATGATAGACGACGTCGAAGCGCGGCGCGCGCCCCTGCTCGAGGTAATCGACCGCGTTGACGTCGGACAGCATCGTGAAGGCCAGTCGCGCGTCGGCGCGCAGAGCGCGCAGGACGGGCACGATCCAACGTTTGTTGACGACGAGGGTCACCTCATCGTGAGCGACCACCGTGTCGAGCAGCGCCGTCGGGTTGACGGCTCCGGCGACTTCGCCGGCGATCTTGCCGAGTTCCTGGGATTCTAACATGGGCACGGCCGTCAGGCTCCTTCACGCGCGTTGTGCGCCGCCGCCATCGCGCTCAAACGAGCGCCTGCGGGCTGTTCTGGATTTTCTGCTGAAGCTGCATGATGCCGTAGATGAGCGCCTCGGGCCGCGGCGGGCAGCCCGGCACGTAAACGTCCACCGGCACGATCTGGTCGGCCCCCTGCAGGACGGCGTAGTCGTTGTGCATCCCGCCGCACGAGGCGCAAGCCCCCATGGCGATGACCCACTTGGGTTCGGCCATCTGGTCGTAGATGCGCCGCACGATGGGGGCCATCTTCTTGTTGACCCACCCGGCGACGATCATCAGGTCGGCCTGGCGCGGCGAGGGACGGAAGACCTCCATGCCGAAGCGCGAGAGGTCGTAGCGGCTGGCGGCCGTGCCCATCATTTCGATGGCGCAGCAGGCCAGGCCCATCATCACCGGCCAGATCGAGTTCTTGCGGCACCAGGCCACCACCTCGTCGAGCGTCTTGACCAGGGCGCCGTCATATTCCAGGGGCCGCAGTTTGGCGGCGACGGCCAGCGCCTCCTCGTTCATGAGCGGGGCGTGCTTGGCCTTGTCCTCCAGGGCCAGATGCTTCAATTCCATTTAAGGGCTCCCTTGCGCCATTCATACAAGAAACCCACCACGAGGATGAGCAGGAAAAATACCATGACGAAGAAGGCGTAAAGTTGAAAATGGGGAACGACGGCCTCGCGAAAGGCGATCGCCCAGGCCAGGATCAGGACCGTCTCCATGTCGAAGACCAGGAAGAGCAAGGCCACCAGGTAGAACTTGATCGGGATGCGGACGTTGGCCTGGCCGGTCGGCTCCATGCCGCTCTCGTAGGGCAGGGCCTTGGCGCGGTTGGGGCGGCGCGGGCCGACGAAGCGCGAGGCCACCAGCGTGCCGACGCCGAATACCCCCGCCAGCGCCAGGATCATGACGATTGGGAGGTAGGGGATCAGGTAATTCATGATAGGTTGCCATCCCGCGGAATGGTCTTGGCGGCGCCGTGCGCCGGATTTCACGAGGCGCCGGAGGTGTTACAACCGGTTGGCGAAAGCCGGGGCCGAGGCGGCGGGGCCGCCGGGCGACTCGGGCGGTCGCCATTGATCTCCCGGCCGGACAACGCCAATTCTCCACTATTTCATAGGGCCGGGGCGTTTGCAACAGGATCGTCCGCTTTTATGATACCGGCCCGCCGGCCCCTCGCGTCCACTCGGCCGGCATTGGCGCGAGGGGCGGAGATTGAACATTTTTTCACAATCAGGCCGGGAGATCAAACGCACCCGCGCTACGAGTTGCCGGCCCGGATTCCTTCCCGCCGCCTGCGGCGTGCGGGAAGCGGTTGTTAAGGGAATGGCGGCCCGCGGGTCCCTGCTCGGGGGTTGCGCCCGCTCGGTCGCATGTGATCGTCCGACCCCAACGGCGGTGCCGATCGATCCCCATCTTCAACAGTTTGACAGGGCCTGGTCGGCGAGATCTTCGAAAACCTGACCCATAAATCCCAATATATTTATCATATATAAAATTTGACAGCCAAGCGGAAAAACATGAGAATGCGGCGCAAATTTATCGGACGCCCGGCCCGGGGGGAAAGGCGCCTACCGATGACACCCAGCACGCGTACCGCCGCCGGTTCGCCGTGGGCCTTCACCTTGATCGAACTGCTCATCGTCGTGGCCATCATCGCCATCCTGGCGGTCATCGTGATCCCCAACCTTCTCGAAGCTCAGACGCGGGCCAAGGCCGCGCGCGCCCGCGCCGACCTGCGCACGATTGCCACGGCCATCGAGGCCTACAAGACCGACACCAACAAGTATCCCACCATGCTCGAGCCGGGTTTTGCCGGCGGCGTGACCCCGCTGGCCGGCAGCGACCTCAAGTGGTGGTATACGCCCGACGCCCTCAGCACCCCCATCGCCTACGTTTCGTCGGCCGACCTGCGTTGCCCTTTCGGCGGCGACATCGCCCGTTCGGGCGACTTCCCTGACCGGATCTGGCGGCGCTTCAGCTACGAAAATATCGCCGAACTGAGCCGCAAGGCCGAAAAGTATTCCATTCTCAAGCCGAAATACGGTGTCGACCAGCATCCGCTCGAACGGATTGGCGAGTGGCGCATCCTTTGCATCGGCCCCGACCGCGGTTGGAATCCGATGGTCCAGTATGATCCCAGCAATGGCACGGTGAGCACCGGCAACCTCATGCGTTCCCAGGTCGATCCGATCGGCGGCGCTTTTTATTGATATCGAATTCCCGCATCGAAGCACGCTTGCGTTATTTGCGCTTTGTGACCCCGCAAAAAGGTTGACATTTCGTTGGTTTCGCCGCAGGTTGGTGAATTAACCGAATGCCGGCCGCGGTCGGACCGACTGGTGTGCGCGTGTTCCGTTTTCTCACTGTGCCCGTTTGACGCAGTTGCTCGCCGACGGGAAGTCGGCCGGTCCTATTCGCCCGTGGATGCGCCGTTGTCGCCGCGACATGTTGCTGCTGTGATCGCTCCAGTTGAACTGAGGAGGTTCCCGCTGATGAAAAGGTTAGCCTGCCTGTGTCTTGCCGCCCTGGCCCTGGCGAGTTTCGGCTGCGGCCAAAGTGTTGATCAGAATCCCAAATTTCAGGAGAAAATGGCGTTGATCGATCGCGTCAGCGAGGATCTCAACGCCACCAACGGCCGTCTGACGCAGATGGATTTCGAATTGCAGACCGTCTCGAAGGACGTGCAGAAAATCAAGCAATCTCCCGGCGGCGGGGGCGATGCCGCCGCGGCTCTCGAGGCGCGCGTCGTCGCGTTGGAGAATTCGCTCAAAACGGCCAACGGCATGATCGTGGCCCTCGAGAAGCGACTTTCCGAGTCGGGCAAAAGGCCGGTCACGACGGCGTCGAGCGCCGCCCGGCCGGCCGCGCCCGCCGTCGCCGCGCCCGCCAAAACATCGGCCGGCGAACCGGCGGCCAAGCCGGCGACAGAGAAGAAATCGCGCAACGTCAGGGTGGTCGCTCACTCCAGTTCGCGAAGCGAATCCGCCCGGACAGCCGTCCGCGAGACTTCGGCGCCGCGTGGTGGCTACTACCAGGTCCAGCCCGGCGAAACGGCCGAGTCGATCGCCACCAAGCACAGCATCAAGCCCGACGCCCTGATGGCGGCCAATCGCTTGCCCAAGGACGCCCTTCTACTCGCCGGCCAGCAGATTTACGTTCCCGCCAGGTGATTTCCGGCCATCGTATGCCTGCCGGACCATTAACCATCATGTCACTTGTGCCGCCTCCCGTTGCGGGGCGGTCTTTTCTTTTACCTTCTGGTTTTCGTCCGGTCACGCCGGCGGCGCGATGGCCGGCCGGCGGGCAAACCGTTTGCCCTTGGCGCTGGCCGTGCTATCATCGCCTCACACTTGATTCGATTTATTTCGCCATCGGAGAAATCACTGATGATGAAAAAAACCGACTCGCTTCGCCGCACGTCGCTCCGGATGCCGCTGACCGGCCTACTTCTTTTCCTCATCCTGACCGCCATGGGCGTCGTGGCCGAAGGGGCTCCCGATAGTAACGCCCCGAAAATTATCCGAATTGCCGACTTTGGGGCGCCCGCCGACGGCCGCGGCGACGCCGGCCCGGCCATCCGCAAGGCGATCGACGCCGCCGTCGCGGCAGGGCCGGGAGCCGTCGTCGAACTGGGCGAGGGCGTCTACCGCGTCACGACCGGCGCGAACCGGAGCAACGCCTTCGCCATTCAGAACGCTCGGGGGCTGACCATACGCGGCGCGGGCGTCCGGACCCAATTGATCATGGGCGACCCGCGCATCGCGGGTTTTTCCATTCGCAACTGCGAGGGGGTCTGGCTCAAGTCTTTCATATATGATCACGATCCGGTTCCCTTCACCCAGGGCCGAATCGCGGCCGTCTCCGCGGCGGCCGGCACGTTCGACCTGGAACTGGATGAAGGCTACCCCTCGCTGACCGAGCCCTGGTTCAAGGAAATCCCCCAGCCGAAGATGCGTTGGGGGATGATCTTCGACCCCCGGGAACGGCGCCTCAAGGCCGGCGCGCCCGACAACGTCCTCATCGACGACTACGCGCCCCTGGGCGGTCGGCTCTGGCGTCTGAGCACCCAGGCGCGCTACGCCCTGGAGGCGATGACCCCGGGCGACCGGTTCGTTTATCTCGCCCGCGGCGGGGGCTCGATGGCCGGCTTCTGGCAGTCGCGCGAGTGCGGCGTCGAGGACGTCACCGTTCACGCATCGCCGACCTGCGCGGTCGTCTGCGCGCAGTCCGACGCCGTCACGGTCCGCCGCTTGGCCGTGCGTTTCAAGCCCGGCTCGACGCGCCTGATCACCACCGACGCCGACGGCCTGCACTGCCAGCAGGCGCGCGTCGGCCCGCTGATGGAAGATTGCTATTTCGAGGGGATCGCCGACGACGCGATCAACGTCTACGCAGTGGCGCAGGTGGTCAGCCGCGTGCTGTCGCCGACGCGGATCGTCGTCTCGCGCTTCCACGAAATCCGCCCCGGCGACCTGCTGCAAATCCTCAATCCGCGCGAGGGCCCCTGGGCGGTCGGCTCTGGCGTCTGAGCACCCAGGCGCGCTACGCCCTGGAGGCGATGACCCCGGGCAAATCCTCAATCCGCGCGAGGGGAAGATTGTCGCCGAGATGAAGGCCGTCGCCTCCGAAGTCCGGGGTTTCACCCAAACGGTGACGCTGGAACGTCCGGTCGAAGGAATCACCGCCGGGACCGACTCGCGGTCGGCCGACACGGTCTTCAACCTGTCGGCGTCGGGAGGCGGTGCCGTCGTTCGCAACAACACGATGACCAATCACCGGCGCTTCGGCGTGCTGATGAAGGGCAGCAACGCCCTCGTCGAGGGCAACACGATCGACGGGGTGGGGGGCAGCGCCATCGTCGTCGGCAACGACCCCGGCTGGCCCGAGGGTCCGTGCCCGAGCCATGTGACCATCCGGGGCAACACGATCCGCAACGTGGGCCGGTCGGGCGGCTACAATCAGCCGCGCGGGGGCGCCATCCAGTTGATGGGCCGCAAGTATCCCTACGATATGGCTAACGACCGGATCCTGCGCGGCCTGGTCGTCGAGGGCAACACGATCGTCAATCCGCCGGGGGCGGCGATCTTCGTCGGCGCGGCGCGGGACGTGGCGATCCGCGACAACATGATCATCGGCTCGACAACGACACCTCGGTCACGATCGAAGCCCTGCGGGTGCGCGACCCGCGCCCGCAGACGACCGCCGCCGTCGAGATCCGCGCGTCGGTCGACCCGGGTGCGGCCGGTGTCCGCCTCACGGGCATCAAGGCCGACCTGGTTCCCGGCGCGCCGGCGGTGACCGATGACCGATCCGAGATGGATAATGATGAACACTGATTTAAGAGAAGAAGTGATGTATATGGGGAAATGGGACCTATGGGACCTATGGGACCTATGGTACCATATGACCTATGGGGTACAATCGTTTTAGTAAAAATCTCAGCTTCGCCGGTACCATATGTTCTATAAATCTCATAAGTCCCATCGGTCCCATTCCTTTCATCATCCCAAAGACCGTCACCGCGCCGGCCTCACGGCCGTCCGTTTCGCGCGGCGCGCGCGCGATTACTTCGCCTTGTCCTTGTTGTTGCCAACCTTGGCGGCGATTTTGGTCATCTCATCCTTGCTGGTGATGACCGTGTCGATCACGCCGTATTCGCGGGCTTCGTCGGCGCGCAGGAAGAAGTCGCGGTCCGTGTCGGTTTTGATGCGCTCGATGGGCTGGCCGGTGCATTCCGAGAGGATCTGGTTGAGTTCGTCCTTGATGCGCAGGATCTCGCGCGCGTGGATGTCGATGTCGGATGCCTGGCCCCGGAATCCGCCCATCGGCTGGTGCATGAGGACGCGCGAGTGGGGCAGGGCGTAGCGTTTCCCCTTGGCGCCGGCGGCCAGCAGCACGGCCGCCATCGACGCGGCCTGGCCGACGCAATAGGTCGTTACGTCGGGTTTGATGAACCGCATCGTGTCGAAGATGGCCATGCCCGCCGACACGACCCCGCCGGGACTGTTGAGATAAAGGTTGATGTCCTTGTCGGGGTCTTCGCTTTCCAGGAAAAGCAACTGGGCGATGATGACGTTGGCCACGGCGTCGTCGATCTCGGTGCCGAGGAAAACGATCCGGTCGCGCAACAGGCGCGAGTAAATATCATACGACCGCTCGCCGCGTTCGTTCTGTTCGATCACGTAGGGGACGTAGTAATTATCGCGAATGGTCATCGTTTGGCTCCCTGGGTGACTTGACGGGGGACGGCGGCGCGTCCGCGGCAGGCCCCGCCATGCTTGCTCGTTCAAGGATACCTGATTATGCGGCGCTTGAACAGCGATTCCTCGGCCTTGGGCCGCCGGAAGGGCGGCGTCTATTCGGTCTTTTCCGGCTCGGCGGACGCTTCGGGTGCGCTGGCCTTGGTCTCGGGAGGTTTGGGCGCCACCTTCACCACGGTGCTCTGGGCCAGTAAGAAGTCGCCCTGCTTGCGCGCCGCCAGGTTCCGCCGGCAGGCATCGAGTTGGTTCTGGGCCTCGAGCCGGGCGCGGACGGCCAGCGGCTTGCGCCCACTGCGTTCGGCGACCGCCTCGATCTCCTTGTCGACGTCCTCGTCGGTGACTTCGAGTTTTTCCTGCGTGGCGATGGCGTCGAGCAGCAGTCGCAGTTTGACCTGCTCGCCGGCGCTGACCTGCTGACTGCGCAGATACTCGCTCGTGTCCTGAACGACGTTCTCCAGTTTCAGTCCCATCCGGGCGAGTTGATAACTGTCTTCCATGATCAGGTCATACTGCTGGCGGGCCAGCATCGAGCGCGGTGCTTCGACCGGATTGGATTTGATGAGTTGCGCGTAAATCCTGTCCAGCGCCTGGCTGCGCTCGCGTTCCTCCTGCTCCTTCACCATTTCATTGCGGATGCCGTCGCGCAACGCCTCGAGCGTCTCGTATTCGCCCAGGTCCTTCGCGAATTCGTCGTCGAGGGCCGGCAGCTTCTGGATCTTGATCTCATCGATCGCAACCGTGTAAAGGTCTTTGTGGACGACTTCCTCGCCGCGGCGGTTGGTGGTCTTGTTCTCGACGGTCGCCACCACCCGCTCGCCGGCCTTCCTGCCGATGATCTGGTCGGCCACGGGACCGGGCAATTCGCGGGCGAAGGCATGGATGGTCTGTTTTTCGTGACAGAGATGTTCAAGCCGCTCGCCTTGCTCGTTGGTCACCTCGATGGTCGCGACGATCGTGTCGCCGGGATTGACCATGGCGCCCTCGTCGGCCGTTTCGAGAATGGCGTTCTGGCGACGCAGGTTTTCGATGCGGGCGTTGACCATTTCATCGGTCACCGGGCGCGACTCGACCTCGACCGTGAACCCCTTGTAATGCTTGACCTCGACCGTCGGTTCGATTTCCAGTTCGGCTTCCAGCCGTAACGGGCCGCCGTCATCGGGCAGCGTGAAATCGATCACCTGGGGCCGGGTGACGAATTTGAAGGACTGTTTGACGTTTTCCTGGCGCAGGGCATTGGTCGCGATCGAGCGGACCGTATCGCGTTTGGCCTCCTCGCCAAGGCGGATCTGGAGGAGTTTGAGCGGAGCTTTGCCCTTGCGGTAGCCGGGCAGAACCACTTCCTTGCGCAAATCTTCGAGCATGCGCGACTGTTCGGCGTCGTAAACGACGCGCGCCACCTCGACATTCAGGGCGATGACCGATCCGGCGCGCGCTTCCTGGACCAGCAACGTATAGGGCAGGTCTTCGATCGAGCGGTGCAGGCGATCTTCGGCCGCCTTCTTGCCCTCGGGCGTCAGGTCATCCAACTCGATGCCCGAATGGGCGATCAAGTGA
>JAMCWS010000026.1 GCA_023480605.1 bacterium | reverse complement strand
GCAGGAGTTGATCGGGTGTATACTCGCGGAATGTATGGTTCATTTTCATGAACCTATATTATCATGCTTGTCAAGGGGTAATCCGACAGGCTCCTAGTGGCGGCGCTGGCATCGGTCAACGTCGAGGCGCGCGTCAAACCGGCGCATCCGACGAAGGATCTCGACGTTCTGCTGCGGGCGGAATCGGATCAGGCGGCGGCGCTAGAATCGTGGCGCGCGGCGGCTGTCGAGTGGCGGCCGGCGGATTCTAACCAAGCGCAAGGTTGCGCTAAGTCCGATGGCCCACACCATTTGACCGACCTGGGGAATGCCGAACGCTTTCGCGATCAACATAGCGGCGCAGCCGTTTTCGACGTGCGGGCCGGATGCTGGCGCGTCTGGACGGGTAAAGTATGGCGGCGCGATGAAACCGGCGAAGTTATGCGCCTGGCCCACAAAACCGCCCGGTCGATCTATCGCGAGGCTGCGGCGGCCAAGGACAGCAAGGTTGCCGAAGCCCTGGGACATCACGCGGCGCGGTCTGAATCGCGCGACCGGCTCAAGGCGATGGTCGAACTGGCGCAAAGCCTGATGACCCTCGAACCTGGCCGATGGGATTCCGACAACTGGGTGCTCAATGCAAACAACGGCACAATCGACCTGCGGACCGGCGAATTACGGCCGCACGCACGCATGGATTATATCACCCGCATTTCGCCAGTGAATTATGGCATGGGCGCGCGGTCCGAACTTTGGGAGCGCGTGCTTAATGAGGCTTTGCCCGACTTGGCCACGATCGGCTACTTTCAGCGGGCGGCCGTATACAGTATGACCGGCGACACGCGCGAGGAAAAATTGTTTCTCGTAATCGGCCCGGAAGCAACGGGCAAGTCAACCGTTATCGAGGCGATCCGCGCGGCAGCCGGCGATTATGCCATGACGGCGAATTTTGAATCGTTTACGAAAAGGGTTGGCGACGGTGGTGTCCGTAACGATATTGCCCGGCTTCAAGGCGCGCGTTTTGTTTCCGGCTCTGAGGTAGACGAGGGCAGGGGACTTGCCGAGGCCTTGGTTAAAAACCTGACTGGCGGCGAAACGGTAACGGCGCGTTTTCTGTATAGAGAAGAATTCGAATTTCAACCGACCTTTAAGCTTTGGTTGGGGTGCAATCACGCGCCGCGCGTCAAGGACGATGACGGGGCGATGTGGCGGCGAATTGTGCGTCTGCCGTTCGAGCGAACCATCCCCAAGGGCAAACGCGACCCAACCGTCAAGGCCCGGCTGAAAGACCCGCTCGACGGCGGCCCGGCGGTGTTGGCTTGGCTCGTGGCGGGCTGTCTGGCCTGGCAAACCCAAGGATTGGGCGAATCCCCGGCGGTTGAGGCGGCAACAGCCGCCTACCGGGCCGATCAAGACCCGCTCAAGGGGTTTTTCGAGGATTGTTGTGTATTCGTTCCCCATGCGCGGGTGGCAGTCAAGGAACTGCGCGAAGCATACGAATCGTGGGCGCACGACGTGGGCGAGAAAATGAACTATCTCTTATCGCCAAAGGCTTTTGCGGAGCGGCTCAAGGCTCGCGGTTGTGAGTCAATCTACTTTAATCGTGCGCGCGGCTGGCAGGATATTGGGCTTCGAGCAAGCGACGGCGCAACGGATGCAACGGATAGCAACACGTTTTTTGTAACTTCCCATCACGAGAGAGAGCTAGGGAAAGTTACCGAAACTGCTGTTGCATCCGTTGCAAGCGTTGCGGCGGTTGATATTCCGGCCTTCATTGATCGCCTGGCCGGCGCGGGAGTCATCCTGAAGCTGGATGAAAACCGGCTCGTGGTCATCGGGCGACCAATCGATGCCGACGTGGCGCTGATCGACCTGCATCATGACGCGATCAAGGAGGCGCTGGTTGATGACCACCTACCCTACTGAACATCACCAACGATTCGCGGAGGCCTGCGCCGAAGATGCGCGTCAAGGCCGCCTGCGCGACCTGGTGCGCCAATGCCGGTCGATCCTCGAATCCTGGCACAACGGCCCGCCGGAAGCCCGGCCGGCGCTGAGGGCGCGGCTGGTCGAATTGCAGGACCAGGCTGAGGGTGATGACGCCCGGTTGCTAACCTATGGCAAGTTCAGTGTGCTCTACCTGGACAAGGCGATAGCGGACAGCCTGCGGCGGGCGCGGGTCCTTCCAGGGGCCATCCCCCGCAGGTCGGGCGTCCCCCCCCTCGCTTTTTTAACGCAAATAGACCCCAATTTCCGGGATGATGATGATGATTAACAAAAAAAGATCCGAAAGTCCGATTTGGCTGACCCCCGACGACTGCGCCCGGCTCGTGGGTTTATCACGGCCGCAGTTTGATCGGGTCGTTCGCCCGATGTTACCGATCGTCGCGATCAAGCGGCAAGGGCGACGCCTGCAATTCGACGCGACGGTTACGGTTTGCCTGGAATTGGAACGCCGGGGGGCCGAAATCGAAAAACGGTGCGCAAGGCCGGCGCCCGGCGAAGATCCCTTACTCACCACTGGCGGGCCATCGCCAGCGCTCGAACGCTACCGCGCCGCTCGTGCCGAATTGGCTGAAATGGACGTAAAACTTCGATCACGCGAAATGATCCCGCGCGAGGGAATGCACATCGTGTTGGTCCGGCTGGGTGCGCTGCTGAGGAACACGCTTCATCAACTCGAAGTCGAGTTTGGCCGCGGCGCTTATGACATCGTTGAATCGGGTCTCGACGAATTCGACCGCGAACTAGGAGCCTGTCGGATTACCCCTTGACAAGCATGATAATATAGGTTCATGAAAATGAACCATACATTCCGCGAGTATACACCCGATCAACTCCTGCTGCTGCCGCCGGACATGCGCGAGTGGCTGC
>JAMCWS010000389.1 GCA_023480605.1 bacterium | reverse complement strand
GGTCATCAAGGTCAATTTCCGCCTGATCGCCGCCACCAACCGCAACCTCGAGGAGGCCGTGCGCCAGGGGGCCTTCCGCGAGGACCTGTTTTACCGGCTTAACGTCGTGCGGCTGGTCGTGCCGCCGCTGCGCGAGCGGCCGGAGGATATCACGTTGCTGTTCGCCGCCTTCCTGCGCCGCTTCGCCGCCGAGCAGGGCCAGCCGGCGCCGATCGTCACGCCGCCCATCGGGCAAATGCTGCTGCGTTACTCCTGGCCGGGCAACGTGCGCGAGTTGCGCAACCTCGCCGAACGGCTGTCGATCTTTGCCGCCGGACGCGAACTGCGGCTCGACGACTTCCCCTCGAATTACCTCGCCGCCGCCGCCGCGGGCGCCCCTTCCGGTGCGGGCCTGCCTGCCGGCGTGCGGAGTGTCGGCGCCGGCGTCTCCGGCGGCGCGGCACCCGCTCCGGCGCACGCCCTGGCCGCCGCGACCGCCTATAGTCCGCCCGTCGATCTGCTTGACCTCCAGGAAATCGAGCGTCGGACGATCGAACGGGCGCTGGGCCAGTTTGGAGGAAACCGGTCGGCCGCGGCCGAAGCCCTGGGCATCAGTCGCCGCACGTTGCAACGCAAGCTCAAGGAATACCAGATGCAGGGCAGCCAGGAACTGCCCGACGAAGGCGACGGCGCCGACAGCGGAGAATAACCGGGGTCGTCGTTCGATACCCGTCCGGCCATCGCGTCACTTTCGTGATCGTGATCGTGTTCGCTATCGTAATCGAAATGGCGAGCTGGCCGGCTCCATCACGGATTTTCAATCTTGCTCAACCGGTTGTCTCTCGCTGCCGGATCGCCAACAGGACAAAGGAGAATCCCGCCATGGTCGCGCCATCGCATCGTGAATGGATCTGGGGGGCATTCTTGATTCGGTTTACGCTGGGGTTGCTGTTTTTCACGGCCGGCCTGGGAAAATTCATCGGCGGCTTGGGCGCGTTCCGGGGCAGTATCGCCAAAACATTCAGCGAAACCTGGCTGCCATCGGTTTTCTACGTGCCCTTTTCCCACGCGTTGCCGTTCGCCGAAGTGATTCTGGGGGCGTTGATCCTGCTGGGTCTGGTGCGGTTCGCCGCCCTCGT
This sequence comes from bacterium, assembly GCA_023480605.1. GTDB lineage: Bacteria > Sumerlaeota > Sumerlaeia > MVZB01 > MVZB01 > JAMCWS01. Next base: position 1,735 of record JAMCWS010000389.1, on the reverse strand, counting down.
CCTGGGTTCGCTGCTGATGGTGAGCCTGGCCTTCGGCATGATGGTGGCGGGCAACCCCTCGATCGTTCAGGCCAATATTTTTTACGTCGGGCTGTTCGCGGCCGCGTTTTTCATCGCGCCGTGGGACGTCATCTGTCTCGACCGGCTGCTGTTTCTCAAGCGCGGCGGCGACTGAGCCCCGGCGCGCAACCGCACGCAACACCACCCAAGAGAAAGCAAAGGTATGCCCGAAACGCAAAACGCCGCAAAACCCAACGTTATCCTGATCAATTGCGACGACCTCGGTTATGGCGACCTCGCCTGCTACGGATCGCCGGTCAACAAAACGCCCGTCCTCGACCGGCTGGCCGCCGAAGGCATTCGTTTCACCGATTTTTACATGGCCTCGCCCGTCTGCTCGCCCTCGCGCGGCGCGATGCTCACCGGCTGTTATCCGCCCCGCATCGGCTTCGGGTCATTCGATGGGCGCTGGGTTCTGTTTCCCGGGCAACCCGTGGGCCTCAATCCGGTCGAAACCACGATCGCCGCACTGTTGCACCGGGCGGGCTACGCGACTCAGATCGTCGGCAAGTGGCACTGCGGCGACCAGCCCGAGTTTCTGCCCACCCGCCACGGCTTCGACGCCTATTACGGCCTGCCCTACAGCAACGACATGGGCCGCCAGAACACCGGCGGCCGCCAGAGCGCCGGCGACACCTATCCCCCGCTGCCCCTGCTGCGCGGCGAGGAAGTAATCCAGGAGCAGCCCGACCAGGCCTCGCTGACCGAGCGTTACGTCGAGGAGTGCGTCCGCTTCATCCGCGTCAACGCCGCTCGGCCGTTCTTCCTTTACCTCGCCCACATGTATGTCCATTTGCCGATTTATGCGCCCCAGCGCTTCCTGCGCGAGTCGGTCAACGGCCCCTACGGCGCGGCGGTGGCCTGCGTCGACTGGGCCGCCGGCGTGATCCTGCACGAGCTTCGTCGCCTGGGGCTGGAGGAGAACACGCTGGTCATTTTCACGAGCGACAACGGCTCGCGCGACCGGGGCGAGGGGGGGAGCAACGCGCCTCTGCGCGGCACCAAGGGCACCACCTGGGAGGGCGGCCAGCGCGTCCCCTGCATCATGCGCTGGCCGGGCAGGATCCCCGCCGGCGGCATCTGCCGCGAACTGGTCGCGTCGATGGATTTCCACCCCACGCTCGCGGCCCTCGCCGGGGCCGCCATTCCGGCCGACCGGATGATCGACGGCCTCGACCTTACGCCGCTTCTTTTCGCCGGAGGCCAGGTCTCCTCGCCGCGCCACACGTTTTTCTATTACCGGTTGAACACCCTCGAAGCCGCGCGCCACGGCCGCTGGAAACTGCACGTGCGCAAGGCCGACCAGGCGATCGCCGAGCTTTACGACCTCGAAGCCGATCCCGGCGAGAGCGTCAATCTTTACGATCGGCAGCCCGAAGTCGTGCGCGAACTGACGGCCTTGATGGACGCCTGCCGAAGCGATCTGGGCGACGAAGCCGCCGGCGTCGCCGGCCGCAATGTCCGCCCCATCGGCCGCGTCGACCACCCCGACACCCTCACCCACTACGATCCCAACCACCCTTATATCGAAGCGATGTACGATCTGAAGGACAGGGGGTAGACGTAATACGGTGTCCTTAATGATATTGACAGACCCAAGTCCCGTGAGCAATCACGAGAGCTATTACTGTTGCTGAAGGCCGTTGCATGCCCGCTCCCGTTCCTGTTGCCCAAC
>JAMCWS010000142.1 GCA_023480605.1 bacterium | reverse complement strand
TGTGGTTTGATTTGGTTGCGACTCGGCCGCGCTGTGCCCTTGCGTGACCGATGCGTGTCGCCATTTCAAATCCCCGCCCCCGCCGGCTCGGACAAGAAATACGAGGACTGGGCTTACGGCGAGCAGCTCTGGATGTGGGAGAATCGCAAAAAATTCGCCGACCGCGCCCGGGGCTGCTGGGAGGGGACCAAGGGGGCCTTTCACGCCCTCTGCTGGCCCACGGCCGGAGTGGTCGAGGTCAGTCGCGCCGACCGCCCCTACACGGAATTATTCCCGCAGGAAGCCATTCGCGGCTGGGTGATCGAGGTCAGCCCCGGGGGCCTCGAACGCATGCGGGCCTGGCTCGAAGCCAGCCGCGCTTCCGACAAGCCCTTCGACGATGAGGGCTGGCAACACTACTACGCTTCGGTCTATAAATACGACCTCTTTTTCACCTGTCACCATTACGTGGCGCGCGCGCTGCGCGAGGCCGGCGTGCCGGTGCATCCCGGCCGCTGCTGGCTTCCGCGGGGCTTCTGGTCGCAGCTCGACGGCCTGGCGGTTTCGTCGTTCCAGCGGGCCGGCGCGCCCTCGCGCAAGGCGGGGCTTTGAAATGGCGACACGCATCGGTCACGCAAGGGCACAGCGCGGCCGAGTCGCAACCAAATCAAACCACAAAGACACCGCGGACCCAAAGGGCCGACAGACACCAGGAAAAACGCGGTTTCCCAACCTGTGATTTACGAGTTTCCAATTCGTGTTGAAAAAACCGGATTTTTACTGATGGTGGGACGCAGATGACCGGCCGCTCAGAGCCGGATCGCCTTGTCACGTCGGTTCCGCTCTCCCGCGCGTTGACACTCTGTACTACCATCGGTATGCATCCCGTTTTTTTGACAAGATTCCATTCGCGTGCATTTACAAAGCGGCGCGCATTCGAGGAATCGACGCCGTTGCAGTCGAACCACGATAACACGGGGAACTGGTATTCTTTGCGTTCTTTGCCCCTTTGCGGTTCAGATATCAAGCTGAAGCTTGTATTCCAAACGGAGCTTTGGGCATTTCGGTTGCGGTTTTGCCGCGTTGCGGCTTTACGTTTGCGAAAAAAAAGGCGCTGCGGTTAAATATGGCGACACTGACCGGCCGCGGCGCCCGCTCGCCGGGCCGCCGTGCGCCTCGCCGCCATGCGCCAGGGGACTCCCGCCAATGCCCGACACGCTTTCGCGAATCGAAATCGACCTCAAGCCCGAGATCCCCGACGCGCGCGGCCGCGGCGTCGCCCAAGCCATCCGGACCCACCTGGGCCTTGCCGTGGGCGACGTGCGCACGCGCGAATACTACACGTTCGACGCCGCGCTGACCCTCGCCGAACTCGAACGCATCCGCGAGGAATTCACCGATCCGGTGATCCAAATTTCGAGCGCCGGCCGACTGCCCGCCGATCCTTTCGACTGGCTGATCGTCGTCGGCTTCAAGCCGGGCGTGACCGACAACGTCGGCCGCACCGCCAAGGCCGCCTTGGCCGACATCCTGGGCCGACGGCTGGGCGAAGGCGAGGCGGTCTACACCTCGACGGGTTACTTCCTGCGCGGAGCGCGCCTCGCGCGCGAAGACGCCCGCCGCGTCGCCGGCGACCTGCTGGCCAATCTGCTTATCGAGACGGTTGAGGTGGTTTCGTGGAAGGAGTGGCAGGCCGGCCGGCCCGAGGTGCGCGCCCCGCGAATCAACGGCGTGGCGGAGATTCGCGTTAGCCGCCACGACCTTTCGGGCGGCGACGCCGACCTGACGGAGATCAGCCGCGCCGGCCACCTGTCGCTGACGATCGAGGAAATGAGAGCCATTCGCGACCACTTCCTCCGGGCCGCGACCAACCCCCGGCGCCGCGAGGCCGGCCTCGACGAGCGCCCCACCGACGTTGAACTCGAAATGCTGGCCCAAACCTGGAGCGAGCACTGCAAACACAAGATTTTCAGCGCGGCGGTCGATTATGCCGACGAGGCCGGCCGCGTCCGGCGGATCGACTCGATCTTCAAGACCTTCGTGCGCGCGACAACTGACGAGGTGGGCCGGCGTGTCCCCTGGCTGGTCTCGGTTTTCAAGGACGACGCCGGCATCATCAGCTTCAACGACCGGCTCAACCTGTGTTTCAAGGTCGAGACGCACAACTCGCCCAGCGCCCTGGAGCCCTACGGCGGCGCGATGACGGGCATCGTCGGCGTCAACCGCGACGCGCTGGCCGCCGGCCTGGGGGCCGAACTCACCATCAACGTGTGGGGCTACTGTTTCGCCTCGCCCTTCACGCCGGCCGACCGTGTGCCCGAGGGCGTCATGCACCCGCGCCGCCTGCGCGACGGCGTTCACAAGGGCGTCATCGACGGCGGCAACCAGTCGGGCATCCCTTATGCCATCGGCTGGGAGTTCTACGACTGGCGTTACCTGGCCAAGCCGATGGTCTACTGCGGCACGCTGGGCCTCATGCCGAAGACGGTGGCCGGCCGCCCCAGCGGCGAAAAGGCCGCCCGCCCCGGCGACCGGGTGGTGATGGTCGGCGGCCGGATCGGCAAGGACGGCATCCACGGGGCCACCTTCAGCTCGATCGAACTCCACAAGGACTCCCCGGTGCAGGCCGTCCAGATCGGCGACCCGATCACGCAAAAGAAAATGTGCGACTTCCTCAAGGAGGCGCGCGACGCGGGATTTTACAATGCCATCACCGACAATGGCGCGGGGGGGCTCAGCTCGTCGGTGGGCGAGATGGCCCGCAAGCCCGGCGGCGCCGAGGGCGACCTGGGGCTGGCGCCGCTCAAATATGCCGGCCTCCAGCCCTGGGAGATCTGGCTGAGCGAGGCACAGGAGCGCATGACGCTGGCCGTGCCGCCCGAAAACCTGCCCC
>JAMCWS010000093.1 GCA_023480605.1 bacterium | reverse complement strand
GCCGATCGTGTCCATGATAGATTCCTTTCAGATTCAGCGGGCGCCGCACGCTTGCAGGCAGGCCTGCATGTGGCCGCGGGATTCGGCGGCGATGGCGACGCACGCGGGCAGTTCATAATCTTTCGCGCCGATCACTTCGAGGTCGAGCGCGCCGTCGTAGCCGTTTTCGTGCAGGACGCGGATGAAACCGAGCAAGTTGATGTCGCCGCGGCCGTTGGCCTGCATCTCGGGCTTGCCGGGGTTCTGTTGGCGGCCCTTGCAGTCGCGGATGTGGACGTGGCGGATGCGGCCGATGACCTTCGAGAGCGCCTCAACGGGGTCCTCGTTGCCCCGCCAAATGTGGCTGGGGTCCATGTCGAGTCCGAAGTTGGGGTGCTGGATCGCCTCGAGCAGGCGCAGGGAGGTTTCGGTGTTCCAGATGGCCGCGCCCACGTGGGCCTTCACGCACAGCGTTACGCCATAGCGCTCGGCCAACTCGACGCACTTGCGCAGTTCGGCCACCGATTGGTTGAATGGGGCCGGGTCGTCGATCGTCCCGACGCCGGGTTGCCGGCCGCCCGGGCCGGTGTTGATGATCGGGATGCCGATCTCGACGGCCGCCTTCATGGCGCGTTCCATAAGATTCAGGTCGTGCGAGGGCTGCTCCATCGCCTGGACGGGCAGCTCATACTTGGCCGAGAGGGCCTTGATTTCGGCCGCCGTCTCCTCCCAGCGGTCGAGCACGAGGTGGGCGCTCATGCCGCCGATGGCCGAAATTTCAATGCCGTCGTAACCGCAAATCTTGAGGTACTTGAACGCCGTCTCGGTTTCAAAGCCACCGAACAGAACCGAATTCGCTCCGAGTTTCATAATTTCGCCTCCATGTGTGGTTTATCAGGCTTCAGGCTCCGGGCTTGAGGTTTCAGGCTTCAGGCTCCAGGTTTCAGGCTCAGGGCTCAGGCGACGGAATTCGATTAGCCCATCGATATTCGCACCAAAAGCCTAGAGCCTGAAGCCTGAAGCCTCTTTACAGCGTTATCACCCTTCCGGTGTCCCAACTCTTGATGGCGGCCTCGATGATCAGTTGCACCTTGAGGGCGTCCTCCGCTTTTCCGTCGACCTGGTTGGGTTTGACTTTTTTGCGCAAGTCCTCGATCCAGGCATTGATGCGCGAAGGGAAGGTGTCGGGAAAGCTCTGCATGCCGCCCAGGTGCTCGAAGATCTCGACTTGATTGCTCCGGCGCGGAAAGAACGACAGCTTCTGACAGGCCTCGTTGATGATCACCCGGCCGTCCGAGCCGACCAGTTCGCAGGTCTCCAGGCCGTAGCCGGCGCCGGCGTCGTAACTGCCCGTCAGGTGGCCGATGATGCCGTTTTTGAAGAGCAGGTTCACTTGCACATTGGACCAGATCGCGCGCCCCTTGCCCTTCTTGAAGAACGCCTGCACCTTGGCGACGTCGCCGGCGAAGTAACGCATGATGTCGAGCGAGTGGGGGTGCAGGGCGCGCATGTGGAAGTGGGGGCTGGATTCGTTGGGATTGTTGATCCACATCGTCATGTTGATGATGTTGAGTTCGCCCAGGCGGCCGGCCTCGAGCCATTCCTTCGCGCGCACGGCGCTGGGGGTGAAGCGATGGTTGAGGTCGACGGCGTACGGGATCTTTTTCTCTTGCGCCAGGGCGACCATCTTTCGCGCCTTGGGGATTTCATTGCTGATGGGCTTCTCGCCCAGCACCGGGATGCCGGCGCCCAGCAGTTCCATGGTCGGCTTGAAGTGGTCGCCGCCGTTTTCCTTGCCGGCCGTGGCGACGCTGGCCGCGTCGATCTTGATTTTGGCCGCCAGCATCTCCTTGACGCTGTAGAAGGCGGGGGCGCCGTAGGCGGCCGCCGCCTTGTCGGCCCGCTCCTTGATGATGTCGCAGACGGCGACGATCTTCGTCTCGGGGTTGGCCTGATAACACCGGGCGTGGACGTTGCCGATGTTTCCCATCCCGACGATGGCAACATTAATCATGGCTGCTTGCTCCATTTGGCCCTGGGGGCGTTTCTGCATTCGGGCGGTCGTGCGGGGGCGACCGCCGCCGCGTTGCGTTCGCGACTGACTTGCGGGCCGGGCGCGCCGCCGATCGTGGCTGGCCGGATGGTCAGGATGCGCTCGCGGTGCCTGCAAATCGCAGTGATTATCCAAAGATGAAAAAGGACGGGCAAGTACTGTTTTGGGGAATTCGCATTATTTGGCCCGATACTGCTGATTTTGGCCCGATTCTCCTCCCGTCGCCCGGCCGCGAGCCGCCGCCCGCGCCAAAAGCCCCTCCCCCCGATATCCGGGAGAAGGGGCCAGGCCGGGTTTCGCCGCTCGGGTGGTCGGTTTTTACGTCCGCGCGGCCGGCTGCTCAAGACGAGGCGTAACTGTGCAACCCGGGCAACAGGTAGTTGACACCCACGTAAGTAAACAGGACGGCCGCGAAGCCCAGCAGCGCCAGGTAGGCCGCCCGCCGCCCCTGCCAGCCCGCCAGGTAGCGCGCGTGCAGATAGATCGCGTAAATCAGCCAGGTGATGGCCGACCATGTCTCCTTGGGGTCGAAGCCCCAGGGGCGGCCCCAGGCCGTCGCCGCCCAGACGGCCCCGAAGATGATCCCCAGGGTCAGCAGCGGAAAGCCGACCGCGATGATCTTGTAATTAAACACGTCAAGGGCCTGAAGCGTGGGCAGGCGACGCAACGGTGCCAGCGCGGTCTGGTCGCCTCCCATGGCGTCCTTGGCCAGGTAAATGATGCTGGCGAAAAACGACAGGGCGAAGGCTGAGTAGCTCAGCATGATGACCACCACATGATAAGTCAGCCAGCTCGATTGCAGCGCCGGCATGAGCGGCTGGATCTCGCTTTTGAAAATCGGCAGCTTGTGCGCCAGCACCATGAAGACGAATCCCAGGATCGAGCCCCCCAGGCCGGCCAGGCGGGTCCGCCAGATCGCCTCGAAGATGAGGGCGATGAGAATCAGGCCCCCCACGGCAAACGTGAAGGATTCATACATGTTGGAGAGCGGCGCGCGCCCGGCCAGGATCCAGCGGGCCGTGATGCCCACGGCTTCCTCGGCGAATCCGGCCGCCATCAGCGCATAGCCGGCCCAGCCCAGCCGCGACCGCTTGAACAGGATCGCCGCGCCATAGAACAGCGCCGCCAGCAGGTAAAGGCCCGCCGAGACCTCGAATGGCTTGCCGCGGTGGTAGAAGACGTCGAGCTTGAGGTGAGGCAGGGGCGTCCGCAGCGCCACGGCCGCGTTGCGGACCGCCGTCGCGAGTTCGCGTGCGGCCTCGCCGCCGGCGGCCGGGTCGTTGGCGCGGATGGCGGCCTTGAGCGCCGCCCACTGCGTCAGGATCCGGCGGTCGGCCGTCCCGATCTGCTTCTCGGCGGCCATCTCGACGGGCGAGAGCCACGAGCCGGCGCGGGGCACGATCGCCCAATCGCGTTCGAGATTTTCGAGATGATCGGCCTGCTCCTCGAGTTCGTTGGCCGGGCGCAGGAAGGCCTCCTGATCTTTTTGCACCATCTGCACCAGGCGCGCGTGGTTTGTGGGATCGAGATATTGGTTCAGGCTGATGCGCTTGGCGCCGAATAATTCGCCCACCTCGGGCCGCACGATCTTGATGATCGGCGTCGCCGCCGCCTTTTCCGGATTCGCCATCAGCCAGATGACTGATGCCAGCGGCCCCATGCCGTCCAGCGTCGACTTGCCCCCGATGGCGCGCAGGTGGTTCTCGCCGAACGTATAGCCGCTGCGGATGTAACCGTAATCCTGAACCGGCATCGTCTCCAGCGGGACGAGAGCCTCGCGCCACGCGTCGCCGGTGAGGGCTCCCGCGAGTTCCGGCGTTCCGGCGGAGACGGTCGACTGGGCCGCCTGTTGGGCCGCGGCCGGCCGCGCCGCGGCAAACAGCCACAGGACGAAGACTATGGCCATACCCGTCCAGCGCCGGCGGGGCAAGCGCGCCACGGGAGCGTAATCCGGGAGATGTCGATTACGATTACGAGCACCAGCACGAGGCGAGGAGATATCGATGCCGGGTGGCAGAGGAGAAGCGGACGCGCCCATGGTTGGATCACTCCGATTTTTCAGGCGATGGCGGTGATTGCGTTGGATTCGACAGGCGTTCGAGCGCCCGGGACGTAGCCCGGTCCAATTGTTCCCGAGGTTGGGGATAAGCGGCGGCCAGGCGCAGCCGGCCGCGGCGCGAGTCTACCCAGTACCAGACTTCGCGCCGGCGGTTGAAGAAGGCGATCACCAGACCGATCATCATCACCAGGCAGCCGCCATAGACCACCGGCAGCGCCGGGTTGCGGGAAACCGTTAGCACCGTCGCGTAGAGCGGCACGGTCTGGACGAAACGCACCCGCCACGGCCCGGCGGCGGCGGCGGCGGCGGGCGGCGGCGCCAGCGCCGCGGTCTGGTTCAGCGCCAGGGTCACCTGGCCCAGGGGAGGGCCGCCGGCCGGAGTCACCGAAACAACGAACCGGCGCGCGGCTCCCTCGCCTTGGATCCCTTTCAATTCGAGCTCGTAAGGGGCTCCGGCTTGGTGGACCATTGACTTCATATCTTCACGCCCGAAAAGCCACTGGCTGAGGATGCGCTGCCCGTTCGCGATCAGGGTCACGTGCAGGGCGGGATTGTTGAGTTCCTGCGAGCGGCTGCCGGCGGTGCGGTCGGCGCCGATGACGAAATCCGGCTCGAACTGGTCGGCCGTCAATAGAAGTTTGCCGGCGGATGCGCCCAGCGAGCCTTCCTGGATGGCCTTGCCGTCGCGGCTGATCGTCCAGCGGGACGGGATGGCCGTGCTCAGGCTCAGGTCGACCCCGTTTTGCCCCGGAACGGGGCGGCTCTGGCCCGGCGTCAGTTCGAGCGTGACCGTCGTCGGTCGTGACGCGGTGACGCCCACGGCCACCCGGTAACGGCTCATCCCTTCCATCTCCTGGTAACTGGCCTGGTGCAATTTCCAGCCTTGGACCACCATGGCCTGATTGACTTCGACCACGCCCGCGCGGGGAGGCTGGCCGGCGACGAAGGCGGTCAGGTACGAGGTGAAACGCGAGGGGGTTTGCGTGCGGGGGAAAAAGGCGGTGTCGAAATCGTCGCATCGGATAGTGAAGCCGAGTGGGACGGGTTGGCTCACCCCTTGCATTTCCATGTGGTCGGTCGTCTGCCCCTCGACCAGGGTGATCTGGCCTTCGCGCGCCACCCAGGCCGAGGCGAATCCGCCCAGCAGCAGGATGACGACGCCCAGGTGCGAAACCGGTGCGCCCCAGCGCCCCAATCGCCCATGGATGGCGTAGCCGTAAGGCCCCTCATGATAGGTTCGGAATCCTTCGCCGCGCAGCGCCGCGGCGACGCCTTCGGCCGTGCCGGCGTAGTTGATCTGCCCGCGGCAGGCGGCCGTCTCGTAAAAGCGCGGATCCTGCGCGAAACGGGGTTTGTAGGAGGGCAGAATCTTGGTGAAGACAGTGAAGACCGTCGCCGCGCTGACGTTGACCGCCATCAGCACGAGCAGCCACCGGTACCAGAGACTGTAGAACACCAACTGCTGCGCGCGTTCGAGCGGCGAAATCATCGTGCCGATCGTCGATGCGACAGCGAGTAATGCCAGCAAAACGAGACCGACGCGTAACGAATAAAAGTATCGAAATGGGGGTTCCGTCCAGAATGGACGACTCGGGGACTGATTGGCCATGGATTCCTTCTTCGGTTGGCGGACGCAAGGGCGGCCGCGAAGTCACCGGCACGGCGGCAATTGCGTCGCGCCGGCTCGGACGGGCGTCTGGAATTCATTCTAAACATGTCGGTTTTCAAAGTCAACGCTGCTCAAATCGCAATCGGGAGCGCCCATGAACCTTCAGCCGTCGCGCAATTTGATTGAACCACCAAGCCACCGCGGACCCGAGGATCCGACAGACACCAAGTTGAGATAAATCAGATGCATGAAAGCGATTCGAGGCATAAGGATTCCGTTGGGTGGGTGACGTATGAGATTGGGATTCGCCATCTCGCGCACCGTTGATCTCTCGGTGTCTTCCAATCTATCAGTTTCGATGAAGGATTTTGGTTGCCCTTGCCGGGCGGAAAAAGCTTTTGACGTCCGCGTGCGGCGGGACAATAATAACAGCCTTGGCGTCCGTTTCGGTGGACCCGAACCGGCGTGATTCGAATCCTGGCCGGAATGCCGGAGAAGACGCCGATTCAATCCATAGGTAAAACATAACCACACGCATGACCGCTTCGGCCGATAAACCCCTCATCGTTCAATCCGACCGGACGATGCTTCTGGAGACCGACCATCCGCTTTACGAAGCGGCGCGCGACGCGCTGGCCGCCTTCGCCGAGATCGTCACCTCCCCCGAGCATTACCACACTTACCGGATCTCGCCGCTTTCGCTCTGGAACGCGGCCAGCGCCGGCCTCACCGCCGACGACGTCCTGGGCAGTCTGCGTGAATTCAGCCGCTACCCCATCCCGCAGAACATCGAATACGACGTGCGGGAATACATCTCCCGTTACGGCCGGCTGCGCCTGGTCCAGGAAGACGGCATCCTCATCCTCGAGTGCGATGACGCCCTGCTGCTCGAACAGCTTTGGGCTGACGACCGGATCCGTCCCTTCTTCGTCAGGAAACTGGACAAAACCCGCGCCGAAGTCAAGAAGGCCGAACGCGGTTCCCTCAAGCAGGCCCTCATCAAGAAGGAATTCCCGGTCGAAGACCTGGCTGGATACGAGGACGGCGCGCCGCTGGCCATCGCCACGCGCGAGACGACCCTGGCGGGCGAGTCGTTCGACCTGCGCAAATACCAGCGCGAAGCCGTCGCCGTTTTCCACCAGAACGGCAAGGCCACCGGCGGCTCCGGAGTCCTCGTGCTGCCCTGCGGCGCCGGCAAAACCATCCTGGGCATCGGCATCATGGCCGCCGTCGGCCAGCATACCCTGATCGTCGTCACCAACATCACCGCCGCGCACCAGTGGCGCGACGAGCTGCTCGACAAGACCAACCTCGCGGCCGACCAGATCGGTGAATACACCGGCGAAACCAAGGAAATCCGCCCCGTCACGATCACCACCTACCAGATCCTCACCTACCGCAAGCACCGTGAAGAGGCCTTCACGCACATGGGACTGTTCGATAACCAGTCCTGGGGCCTGATCATCTATGACGAGGTGCACCTGCTGCCGGCGCCGGTTTTCCGCGCCGTGGCCAACATCCAGGGCAAGCGCCGGCTGGGCCTGACCGCCACGCTGCTGCGCGAGGACGGCAAGGAGTCCGACGTCTTCTCGCTCATCGGTCCCAAGAAAATCGACATCCCTTGGAAGACTCTCGAAAAACAGGGCTGGATCGCCCAGGCGCTGTGCACCGAGGTGCGCATCCCGCTGCCCGAGGAAATCCGCCACGAATACGCCGTCGCCGACGTCAAGGCCAAGTTCCGGATCGCTTCGGAAAACGAGCGCAAGATCGAGACGGCCCGGGCCATCATCGCCCGCCACCCCGACGACCAGATCCTCATCATCGGCCAATACCTCGAACAACTCGACAAAATGGCGGCCGAATTCAACGTGCCCATCATCACCGGCAAAACCTCCAACAAAGACCGCGAGCAGATCTACCAGGATTTCAGGGCCGGCGCCATCAAGCTCCTCATCGTCAGCAAGGTGGCCAACTTCTCGATCGACCTGCCCGACGCCTCGGTGGCCATCCAGATCTCCGGCACGTTCGGCTCGCGCCAGGAGGAGGCCCAGCGCCTGGGCCGCATTCTGCGCCCCAAGGCCGGCGGTAACATGGCCCACTTCTACAGCCTGGTGACCGAAGACACCCGCGAGCGCGAGTTCGCCGTCAAGCGCCAGCTTTTCCTTACCGAACAGGGCTACCGCTACCGGATCGTCAGCGGCGTCGATGGCCTGGATGCCGCCGAAGAAGCCGCCTCGCAGACGGGAACGGGGAACTGAGGGCGCCGTGAATCTTTAGCCTCCTTGCCGAGGCCGATCGGCATCGGCCCGCCGGGCTGGCAAGAAAGCCAAAATCACCTCGCGGTTGGCTACACAGCCACTGCGTTCGAGTCTGATCAACTTCATGTCAATGAGCTTTCGGGCATCTCGTAACAGGGTACGCAACGTTTTGCCGCGATACTCAAGCATCGTCCGCTGACTGACTTCCATGAGCTTTCCCAAAGGCACGGGTTCAGTTTTCTGAGACAAATCAAGGATCAAGTGCCGAAGCCGCCGATGTACGGCGCTCTTGTCCATTTCGCGGAACCGATCGTGCACATAGTCACGCCAGCAGATCTCGTATTGTTGCTTCCTGATCCAGGTTAGATTCTCCTTGAGTCCATCGACAAAACCTTGAGCGGCATATTTAATGAACGGCAGCGAATCGCCCCCCGTCTTGCTGGCCAGATCGAGTTGCCGGTAATATTGGGTCCGGGTTTGATTATAATGATTGCTCAACAGGTGTGCGGCAGGTGTCGGAACGCCGGCGTTGAGTAGAATCTGAAATTCCACGAGCCGCGCGGTTCGACCGTTGCCATCGCCAAAAGGATGGATCCAGGCAATATAGAGATGGGCCACGATCGCACGAAACAATCCCTGGACAATGGGGCCAAACGAGACGAGGTCTCCCTTCATCGCTTTCAGCCACTCACATAAGCGCTGCACCAGTCGTGGACAATCTCGCGGGTCGGGCGCCAGATAGCGGACCAGGTTGACGCCGACGCGCATTTGCCGAAACCCCCCCGGCTTGATATCCTCATCCAATTCCAGATCTTTGAGAACCATACCGTTAAACTGGCAAAGGCGCTCGGGCGTTATGTCGAGCGGACGATCGGAAAGCGTTTCCCTGAGAATCCAGTTGCAGGCATCCACAATATTCTGGACTTCCTGCTTCATATAGGCTTTCGAGGGAGGCACATCTAGCTTGCCTTCCAATTGTTTCAAAACATCTTCTTCCGTGAGGGTGTTGCCTTCGATAGCGGTGGTCGCGTTCACTCCCTTGGCAAGGTAAATTCTATGCAATTGGTCGGCAAGTTTGGGTTGCAGGGGCGTTCCGGCGATGTGTTCGCATTTGGATTGGGCTTCGCCGAGGAGCATCCAGAGATCGTGGTTTACCCGTTGTAGGTTTATTTCAAAAGTGAGCCAAGGATGTGTTTTTTTTATGTCCATGTCTTTGTCATTTATATTAATAAGCTATACCATTGATTTATAATGCTTTATGCTATTACTTAATAATATATCGTCTTCAATATGTCATAAAATAAATCGATTTGCAATCCGTTTATTGACCCACCACCGCCACCTGCACGTCCATGACGTTGGTGTGGGTCGGGCCGGGCTTGAGGAGGGTGCCGAGTCGGTCCAGCAGCGGGTAGGCATCGTTGTTTTCCAGGGCGGCTTCGGGCGAAAAGCCCCGCCGCCGCGCCTCGGCGGCGGTTTCGGCCGTCACCCAGGCGCCGGCGGCGTCGGTCGGGCCGTCGACGCCGTCGGTGCCGCCGCTGAGCAGGGCTATTCCGCGACCGGCGTCGCCGGCGGCTTCGAGTTCGAGCGCCGCCGCGAGGGCCAGTTCCTGGTTGCGGCCGCCTTTGCCGTCGCCGCGCACGGTGACGGTCGTCTCCCCGCCCCAAATCAGGCAACAAGGCCCGCCGCCGGCCGCGACGCCAGCCTGGCGCGCGGTCATCATCGCGGCGCGGGCCAGCGCGCGGCCGGCTTCGCGCGCCTCGCCCGTGACCGGCTCGGGCGCGATCACCGCCCGGTAGCCGAGTTTTACGGCCGCCGCGCGCGCCGCCTCCAGCGCCCGGCGGTTGTTGGCCAGCAGCACGAGATCACGTTCGCCGATTGCGGCGCCTTCGTGCGCGCCGCCGCCCACCGCGCCGCCGCCCGGCTTGGGGGTCTCCAGCGCCGGCTCGGCGAGACCGCGGCTCAGATGCGCGGCCACCGGGCCGGGCAACGATTCCCACAGATGATAACGCTCCAGCACGGCCCGCGCGTCGGCGAAGGTCGTCGGGTCGGGCACGGTCGGGCCGCTGGCGATGACGGCCGGGTCGTCGCCGACCACGTCGGAGATGGCCAGGGTCAGCACGCGGGCGGCCCCGGCGGCGGCGCCCAATCGCCCCCCGCCGATCGCCGTCAGGTGTTTGCGGACGCAATTGAACTCCGCGATCGCGGCCCCGCTGCGCAGCAGCAGCCGGAAGGTCGCGCGCGCGTCCTCGAGCGAAATCCCCTCGGCGAAGGCCGACCAGAGCGACGAACCCCCGCCCGAAATGAGCACCAGCAGCAGGTCGCCGGCGCGGCAACGGACCGCAAGATTCAGCGTCCGGCGGGCCGCCGCCGCTCCCGCCGCGTTGGGCACGGGATGGCCTCCCTCGGTCACCTCGATCCGCCGCGGAATCGGCTCGCCCGCCGGATACGTCGCGCGATAGCCCTCGGGCACGACGACCAGGCCCTCCCCGACGGGCCGTCCCAGGGCGGATTCGACCTGCCATTCGGCCTGGGCCCCCATGGCCATGGCCGCCTTGCCCGCGCCGATGACGCGGACGGCGCCGGCCGGCCCCGGCGGGCGCAGGAAGGGGTGTTCGGCGAGGCGTTCCATGAGTCGGGGCGCCTGCACGGCCCGGACCGCCTCGGCGAAAATGAATTGCGCGTCTTGGATCGGATTCATGGTTTGACTTCCGCTTTCGGGATTCCGATGTACCATGCGGGGAGACAACAGGCATCATGCCCCATCGGCGTCGCGGATCGCCACCGCGAATTGACGAAAAAAAACGGCGGTTTTTTCGATTCCGTCGCCGTTTTCGGGCATGACGGGCGATGGGCCGCCGGGCCTTGGGCCTCAGCGATCGGCCGCATAACTTCAGCAAGCGCAATCAGGCGAATGGCGAAAAGGTTTGATGGCGGTCGCTTTTTCCTTTTGTCGTGGGGCATCGCCGTGGAAAATAGTAGGTTTGAGTGGGATGGTCTCAAATCGGGGCGTGACGCGCGCCCCCATTTCTGGGATAATCTTCAGCCAAGGATTTTCCATCGCAGTCAGCGGTGATCGTTTGCACTCGGGTGGCAGTGGATGAAACTGAAAACACATCTCCGGGAAACCTCCCTTGAACGTTTGCAGGGCATTGCCCGTTTCTGGGATCTCTATCCGCCCGAAGAATCCATCGCGACCGACCCGGCGGCCCTGGCCGACCATCTTTACCCCCGGATGCAGACCCCCGGCAACTTCCGCGCCACCTTCGAAAAACTCGAGGGCCGCGAGCGCGAATGGGTTTATTTTCTGGCGCTGCACGGGGGTGAACTCCCCCTCGACGAATTCCGCCGCCGCGCCCGCTTCCCCGATAACGAGGCCATGCTCGCCGCCACCGAGCGGCTGGCCGACCGCGGCTTTTTCTGGCGCGAGCGCGTGCGCGACAGCATCCTCTCCGTCGACCTGGTGGGCATCCCCGAGCCGTTTGTCCGCCTCATCGAACTGCCCCCCTACTGGCAGGGATTCCTGGGTTTTCACCTCGAAAGCCTCGGCACCGACGAACTCAAAAACATCGCCAAGAACACCCTCGACGAGCGCCTGCCCACGCGCAAGAAACAGGCCCTCGTCCACTACCTGCGCAAAAAGCTTCTCAACCCCAAGACGCTCCAGACCGTCCTGGCCCGGCGCGACCCGATGCAGCTCGAAATGTTTCAACAGATTCTCCAGCGTAACGGCGTGTGCGCCTGGAAGGACCTGCTGGATTCGGGCGTTCACAAGAAATTCGATCACGCCCGCGCCGACCGCCTGCGCGACCTCGTCGAGAATTCGGGCCTGGTGTTCATCATCGGCTCGGCGCCCAACAAGTATAACAACCTGCTTATGGCGCCGCGCGACCTGGCCTACATCATCCAGAACAATTACGCGCGCGACGAACGCAGCCTGGACGAACTGAGCCACGCCGGCGGCGATCACGGCGCCGACCACGAACCCTCGCCCCGCCCCGGCGTCATCCTCGACAACTCCAACAACATCCTGCGCGACCTGGTCATCTTCTGCGCCTTCATCCAGCGCGGCTCGGTCAAGATGCTCAACAACGGCGGCCTCGGGCGCAACGACCTCAAGAAGATCGTTCCCCTGCTCAGCTACAACAAAACCGTCAAATATGTCGCGTTCCTGGCCCTGTTTGCAATGGCCCGCAAGCTGATCATCGCCGTCGGCGACACCTGGCGCACCTCCAGCACCCTCGTCCAGTGGCTCAGCCGCGGCCAGGAGTGCTACCGCGACCTCTACGAGTTCTGGTTGACCACCAACGAGTGGAACGAGGAATACATCGACGGGGACGTCGTCCACGCCGACAACTACCCGCAGAATTTGATCAGCGCCACCGAATTGCGCAAGCTCATCCTGCGGATGCTCGAGAAGACCCCCGCTGATCAGTGGATCGATTTTGAAACCTTCGCCGAAAGCCTTCTGCCCCAGGTCGCCATCGAGATCCCCGGACGCTTCGACCTCATCCCCTCGGAAAAATTCAACCGCCACCCGATTCTCATCATGGAATCGGTGCTGGCCGAGACGCTCTACTGGCTGGGCGTCGTGATGCTGGGGGTCTCCGACCAGGAGATCGCCCGGCAGTTGGGCAGCCGCGCCAACGAGTCGATCGCCCCCTACGATCCGACCCACCCCGTGTCGCTGCGGATGATGGGCGAGGGGCAATTCATGTTCTTTTTCCGGCTGACCGATTTCGGCCGCCAGTTGCTCGCCCGCCCCTACCTCGACGTCGACAAGCTCTTCAGTCGCAAGCCCGAGCCCGATCTGACGTACGCCGAGTCGACCGACTTTTTCACCGTCCAGCCCAACCTGGAAATCGTCACCCCTCCCGACCTGAACCTGGAAAAGTGCTATCGCCTGCTCGAATTCACCGACATCAAGAAGGTCGACATCATGACGACACTGTCGATCTCGCGCGATTCGGTGCGCGCCGGCATGGATCACGGCCTCACGGCCGAGGCGATCATCAGGCTGCTTTCGGAATGTTCGCGCAAGGAACTGCCCGAAACCGTTCGCCAGATGATCACCGAGTGCGAGGTGCGCCACGGCGAAGTCGACATGGGTCTGGCCGGCGGTTACATCAAGGTCAGCGACCGCCTTCACCTCGAGGAGATGCGGGCCAACAGCAAAATCGCCCCGGCCATCAAGGATATCTTCGACGACCGTCTGATCCTCCTCAGCCGCACGGCCGATTTCAAAAAAATCGCCCGCGAACTCCAGCGCATGGGCTTCATGCCCAGCGTCGACTCCGACAGCCTTTACGTCACCAACGAGGGGCTCTTCCAGGTGACCCTGCGCGCCGAAGAGCTTTACGATCTGCTGGCCGTGATCCTCTTCGCGATCATGATGGAAGAGGATGCCGAGACGACCTTGTTCGAGGATCGCATCCGGCCTCTCTACCAGCGGCTGGCCAATCCCGCCCAGGAGCGCTTCAATCCCAAGTTCTATGCCGAGTCGATCGCCAAGACCTTCTTCAGCAACTACGAGAAGATGCTGAAGAAGTATGCCGACGACTCCACGCGCAAGTTCCGCAAGCAAATCAACCGCCTCATCAGCCAGGTGCCGCGCACGCGCGGCGGCAGCCACGGCTTCAAGGGCGAAAATCCCACGGGTGACCCGGCCGAGATCCAGCGGATGATCAAATACGCCATCGAGCACGAAGCCCAGATGAAAATCCACTACATCCGCTCGACGGGCAATCCCGACGATCTTGTGATCGAGCCCGAGGCGCTTCAGGATAAAAAAGTCTACGCCTATTGCCCCAAGCAGGACGAACACCACGTCTTCGCCCTCGACCGAATCGAGAACGCGGCGATCTGAAAGCCGCGCCAAGCATCCCGGGAGAGCCGGCCTCCGTGCGGGCGCATCTCGGCTTTGATAAAGGCTATGATTATGGCATTCATAAAAGGGGACAATGAGACTGATTGGGGATAGGGGAGACAGGATAACATGACGGGCGCACAAGGCGCGCATTATCCCGATTCTTGTGATTTTCGTCTCCTCGTTTCCTTTGAGTCACCTCGTCCCCTCTGATTTATTCCGGAACGGGAAATTGCCGCGTTTTTTCGCACAAACGTGAGATACGCACTCTCCGGGCCGGCTTATTCGGCCTTACGCATTGTGGTGCCGGCCCTCCGGTCTCCGCCAAAAGCTCAAACGGTCGCCAACAACCGCAAGCTCGAAAGCCTGCGCCACCTCTCCCACGGCTCCCTTTCGTTGCTTGTATTTTAACTTTTTTTATGTCGTTTGGTGGGATTTCGCGGCTAAAATTGCCTTTTATGACACAGGAGACCTCTTCCATGACCGCCGTTCAGCACATCGCGCTTAACTGTATCGATCGCCTTGCGCAGGAGGCTTTCTACACGCGCCACTTCGGCTTCCGCCGGGCGCGCGTTTTCAACGCCGGCCAACCCGGCGAATTCGTCATGCTCCGCCTGGGCTCGTGCTGCATCGAACTGTTCAACAACGGCGCGGCCGATCCCCACGCCATCGGCGGCGAGCAGCCCGTCGGCCTCAAGCACCTGGCCTTCGAGGTGCCCGATCTCGCCGCCGCCGCTGCCGCCCTCCAGGCCGACGGAATCAAGACCGGCGACTTTCTCGATTGCTCGGGCATCGTGCCCAGGATGCGGGTCTGTTTTTTCCGCGATCCCGAGGGCAACATCCTCGAACTGATGGAAGGCTGGGACGACGAGGAAAATCCCCCCCAGCCGTAAGGGGGTCGCAAAAGCCGGGAACGATTTCGATCACGATCACGATCACGATAAGAAACGCGATATCCCATGCATTTCCGGGCGGGATTCGGCTAAAATGACGCGATTGCCGGGGGGGTTCGGTCTGCCCCGGCGGGAGTCGCGCCGCCGATGAATCTGGGTCGTTTCGTCATCAAGAACGTCTTGCGTAACAAGCGCCGCACCGGGTTCACCGTCTTGAGCATCGGCTTCTCGCTCTTTCTGCTCATCGTTCTGTGGACCATCCTCGATATTCTATACAATCCGCCGGCCAGCGAAGCCTCGGCGCTGCGCCTGGCCGTGCGCCGCTCGACCTCCATCGCCGACAACCTCCCGATGGCCTACGAACAGAAGATCCGCGCCGTTCCCCACGTCCAGATGGTCATGCCCTTTCAGTGGTTCGGCGGCTATTACAAGGAACCGAAAAACTTTTTCGGCAACCTGGCCAGCGACCCGAATGTTTTCTGGGACATGTTTCCCGAACTCCAGGTGAGTGCGGCCACGCGCCGGG
>JAMCWS010000170.1 GCA_023480605.1 bacterium | reverse complement strand
AGGGCCTCAACAACAAAATCCAGACCATCAAGAAAAAAGCCTACGGCTTCCGCAACGTGCAACGGTTCATCAATGCGATCTATTTTCACTGTGGAGGCCTCGAACTCTATCCACTATAATTCCGGAAGAGGCTATCAGAGTTATGCTGTCCGAGCGCATACTTTATTGGGAGCGAAAAGGTTGCTGGAAAAATACATCGAATCGGGAACCATATTATGGGATGATTCGGAATACTTTATCGCCTCGACATCCGAACAAAAAAGTTTGAAAAACGTTTAGTGGAACAAAAATGCGAAGTCGTTATAATAACCGGCCGAGCGTACTATCCATGAGACATGGGCCAGCTTTTCTCGGTTAGGTGTGGTAGTTTCGATATCGCATATTGCATGAAAAAGATTCCATACAGATGGAGCGAATGATGAAAAACACCAATACGATTTACCTGATCTCCAACGGCGACTTCCGCGACTCGGCCTGCGTGGGGTGCTGGCCGATGCAGGAGAAAACACTCGCCGCGGTCAAAAAGGCCTTCGCGAAGCTGGGCGTCAAGACGGCGGTCTTCCCCAGGTTCGACGCCAGGCGCAAGCACGGCTTCCTCACCCGCCAGGCCGAGGGGGCGGCCGTCTTCGTCGCCGTCGAGCCCGAGGCGCCCGTCGTCGTGGTCCTCTCCTGCTGGGCCTATTCGCACCATGTCTGCGGGCCGCTCCAGACCCACAAGGGCCCGATCCTGCTGTTGGCCAACTTCGACGGCACCTGGCCGGGCCTGGTGGCGCTGCTCAACCACTCGGCGACGCTCGACCGCCTCGGTATCCGCCACTCGCGCCTCTGGACCGACGACTTCGCCGACGATCCAGCCTTCATGAAGGGCGTGGAAACTTGGCTGGCCACGGGAGCGATCGCCCACGACACGGCCCACCTGACCGACGCCGCGAAGCTGAAAATCCCCGCCGCGGCCGCCAAATTCGGCGCCGATCTGGCCCGCGACATCCTCCGGCGCAAGCGGATCATGGGCCAGTTCGACCCGGGCTGCATGGGCATGCTCAACGCCGTCATCAACCCGGCCAAGCTGGGCGCCATCGGCATGCCGGTCGAGTATCTCAACCAGTCGGACCTGATGGCCGAGATGGACCTCGTCAGCGACGAGGAGGCGCAGGGCCATCTCAACTGGCTGGTGCGCAAGGGGACGTGGTTCGACTGGGGCACCGACATGTATAGCCACCTCGTCCACGGCCAGGTGCTCAGCCAGATGAAGATGTATGCGGCCGCGGCGCGCATGACCGAGCGTTACGGCCTGGCCGCCCTCGGTATTCCCTACCAGCTCGGTCTGGCGCGCTGCGTCCCCGCCTCCGACCTGGTCGAGGGCATGCTCAACAACGTCGACCGCCCGCCGGTCAAAAGCCCCGTGACGCGCCGGCCCATCGCCGCCGGCGACGCCATCCCGCACTTCAACGAGGGCGACATGGGCGCCGGCATTCCCCAGGTCCTCATGCACGATATTTACATGCGCAAGGGGATGGCCCCCGAGACGACCCTGCACGACGTGCGCTGGGGGCGCGAGTGGGAGGGCCGCTTCGTCTGGGTGTTCCTCATTTCGGGCGGGGCGCCCCCGGCCCACTTCGGCGGTTGGAACAAAACGAAGGTTTATCGCCAGTCGAAGATGTATTTCGTCAAGGGCGGCGGCACCTGCTCGGGCGTCTCGAAACCGGGCACGATCACCTGGGCGCGCTTCTACGAACAATACGGCGAGATCGGCATGGACTGCGGCACGGGCGAGGTCGTCGCGATGCCGCCCGCCGAAGTCGACGAGCGCCTGGCCCTGACGACGAAAGAGTGGCCGATCGCCAACGTCCACATCCCCGGCTACGGCCGCGACCAGCTCATGGCCACGCACATGTCGAACCACATCGTCATGGGTTACGGGGATATTTTGGCTGAACTGGTGGCCACCTGTCAGGCCCTGAGCATCCCGACGCGCGTGGCGGGCGACGCGCGCAACGCGCTGCGTTGAATCGGGAGTCCCGCCCCCGGTTATGTCATTTTCGTTATCGTGATCGTTATCGTGATCGTTATCGATTCCGGATGGCGCCCTCGCGAAGCAGGTCGACGCCGGTCCGGCCGTGCCGTATACTGGCCCCGTGCGGTCGCCGAGGGGCGGCCCACACCCAACATCCGTTTTGCAGGACCTGATTTACGATGTCATTTCAACGCCGATTCGCAAGCCGCTTCTGCCGCTGGGGCGGGCGGCTTCACCGCTGGGGCACCGACCACCCGTTTGTTTATTACACGCTTCCGGTTCTTGGCTGGGCGGGACTCATCACGTGGGGATGCCTGGGGCCCCCCTCGGAGGTGCCCGAGTTCCACATCCCATACGCCGACAAGGCCGAGCACGCCCTGGCCTACGGCTGCCTGGGATTGCTCTTGCTGCGCGGCTGGCTTTGGGAACGGCGGCCGGCCGCCCGCCACGTGCTGACGGTGATCGGCCTGGCCGCCGGATGGGGCCTTTACATCGAATTTCTTCAGGGCCTGACCACCTATCGCGACTTCGATCCGGCCGACATGGCCTGCAACCTGGCCGGGGCGGTCGCGGGCGCGTGTTTGTGGTTGCAATGGCCGGCGTTGCGCGTCAAACTCGCTTGGCCCGCGCCCGCAGCGTCCATCGCCTCCGGCCGCCGCGACTAAACCCCGCAGGATTGAGCGCATGAACCGCCTCCCCCGCCTCACCGCCCGCCTCGCCGCCCGCAACGCCCCCCTGTTCGCCGCGCTGGGACTCCTGCTGGCCGCCGGTTGCGCCACGGCGCCCGCCGACAAGTTTCTCCCCTTCGACGCCACCTGGTCCGATTGGAATTACGTCCTGGCCCACTACGCCAAGCCCGGCGGTGAGGCGGGGGAGGCGGTTC
>JAMCWS010000154.1:2453-2906 GCA_023480605.1 bacterium | reverse complement strand
CCTGGAGGGCGCCCGCCAGGTCCATCTTGTTCACGAGCACGGCGACCTGCCGAATGCCCAGCATCGAAACAATGAATCCATGGCGGCGCGAGTTCTCGCGAATCCCCTCGGCGGCATCGATCAGCAGCAGGGCGGCCTCGGCCCGGGCCGCGCCGGTCACCATGTTCTTGAGGAATTCGACGTGGCCGGGCGCGTCGTGAATGATGACGCGCCGCCGGGCCGTGCGCAGAAAGCATCGCGCCGTGTCGATCGTGATCCCCTGGGCCTGCTCGTGCTTGAGCGCGTCAAGCAGGAAGGCATATTCGAAAGGCCGCGCGGTGGAGGCGCAGTGGGCGCGCACCTGGTCGAGCTTGCCTTGGGGCAGCGAACCGGTGTCGGCCAGCAGGCGTCCGATGAGGGTGCTTTTGCCGTGGTCGACGTGGCCCACCACCACCAGGTCCAGGGGCGCTTCAG
>JAMCWS010000154.1:0-2443 GCA_023480605.1 bacterium | reverse complement strand
CGTATTCGGTGCGGCCGGCCGTTTCATGAATGACCGATCGGGATTGCGTCGCGAGTGCCATTTTACATGTATCCTTCCCGCCGGAGAGTCTCGAGTGTGCCGCCGTCGTCCTTGTCCTGGGCGCGCCCGGCCCGCTCGGCGATGTTGGCGAACCGGCCGCCGCGGAGTTCGGCGATGATGTCGTCGACGTTTTTGGCCGTCGATTCCACCGGCTTGGTGCACGGCCAGCAGCCCAGCGAGCGATAGCGCCGCCCATCGCCCCAGTCGAAATAGAGGGGCGTCACGGGGATGTTTTCGCGGTCGATGTATTCCCAGATGTTCAGTTCGGTCCAGTCCAGGAGCGGATGGATGCGCAAGTGGGTTCCGGGCGCGAAATCGGTCGTATACTGCTTCCAGAGCTCCGGCGGCTGGTCGTCGACGTCCCAGGCGTTTTCGCGGTCGCGCGGCGAAAAGTAACGCTCCTTGGATCGTGAGCCTTCCTCATCGGCCCGCACGCCGACGATGACGCCGGTGTAAGGTTCGGCCGACTCGTCGGTTTCGTAGGCGCCCGTGGCGTGGTTGAGCCGCAGGCGCGGCCATTCGCCGGAAAGGGTATGGCGCAACGCCTCGCTCTTGAGGCGCCGGCAGCAAGTCAGGCGATCCACCCGCCCGCCGGGGAAAGTGAGCCCCTCGGCCAGGGCCGCCCGGTTTTGCCCGACGATCATGTTGAGGCGCCACTGGCGGGCGAGCCGGTCGCGGTAGTCGATCATCTCGGGTATCTTGAACGCCGTGTCGATGTGCACTAGGGGCATGGGCACATGACCGAAGAATGCCTTGCGCGCCAGCCAGAGCAGCACGGTCGAATCCTTGCCGATCGACCAGAGCATGCACAGGTTTTTGAGGTCGCGGTAGGCCTCACGCAGAATGTGAACACTTTTAGCTTCGAGCGAATCCAGGGCATCCATCACGCATGTCCTCGCCGGTGTCGTTTCAACGGGTGACCGTTTCGCGCTCCACGCCGGCCCGCGCGTGCAAGCCGCATTCTTTGTGTTCGGGTGCTTCCCACCACCAGCGGCCGGCGCGCTCATCTTCGCCCGGCGCCACCGCCCGGGTGCAGCAGGCGCAGCCGATCGAGGGATAACCGCGGTCGTGCAAGGGGTGATAGGGCACGTCGTGGGCGGCGATGTAGTCGCGCACCCGCGCCTCGCTCCAGCCGGCCAGGGGATTGATCTTGACCAGGCCGTTCGCCTCATCCCATTCCACGACCTTCACGGCCTCGCGCGTGACCGACTGGCCGCGCCGCAGGCCGCAAACCCAGGCATCCAACCCCGCCAGGGCCCGGCGCAGCGGCGTGATTTTGCGCACCCGGCAGCAGGCACGGCGCTGATCGATGCTCTGGCGGAAGCCATTGACGCCGTCTTCGGCGACCAGGCGATCGAGTTCGGCGACATCGGGGTGATACACCCGCAGGCGCAGACCGTAACGACGTTCCGTGCGCTCGATCAGGTCGTGGGACTCGGGAAAGAGGCGACCCGTGTCGAGGGTGAAAATCGAAATCGCCGGGGCATAACGGGCGATCAGATCGGTCAGAACCTGGTCCTCGAGTCCCAGCGAACTGGCCAGGGCCACGCGGTCGGGGAAAGTGGCGGCGGCCCAAGCGAGGATGGTATCGGGATGTGCGTCGGAAAGACTTTCGGCCCAGTCTTTGGTCGGCGGCGGATTCATACTTGTATGCTCCTTGGCGGGATATTCGGTCGAGTTTGCAATTATATCTATCTCTACCGATATAGTGTACTTAATGATCTAAAAAAAACGGACTAAATGGAATACATCAGGGCGCCGGCGTGGCGGGTCATTTCCTGCCCCACGAGGTCGGCGATCGTCGTGCCGTCGTAAACGGATTCGAGCGCGCGGGAGGCCCGTTCCCACAACGGCAGGAAGACGCAGTCGCCGTGGAACGGACATCGTTCCTCGACGGTGCCGCCGCAACACTCGGCGACGCAAATCGGACCCTGGGTCAGGCGAATCACTTCACCGGCGGAGATTTCGCTGGCGAGGCGGCTCAACAAATAACCCCCCTCCTTGCCGCGGCGCGATTCGACGAGGCCGCCCTGCCTGAGTTGATTAAGTATGTTTTCCAGGAACCGGGGCGGAATCGCCTGGGCTTCGGCGATTTCACCGATCTTGACCGGCCCGCAGCCTTCGCGCCGGGCCAGTTCGAAAACGGCCCGCATCGCGTATTGGGATTTCTGGGTGATAATCATCGTTCCCCGCCCCAGCGTATTGGAGTAGATCCTACCGGGGAATTCAGCGGCGGTCAAGAACTTTTTTTAAGTATCTCTATCGACTTAATCGAGATTTGTTCAGGCCACCTCGAAGCATCCTGACCGCGGTTGTGGATGGGCGTCCTTATTCAATGGAAAAATCGAGAATCCATGGGCCCGGCCCGCCGGTTCGTCCGTCG
>JAMCWS010000186.1 GCA_023480605.1 bacterium | reverse complement strand
CCAAGCGGCTCGATCCCGATTTTCTCGAAATTTTTTACGTTTACCCCTTCCCGGGCACGCCTCTGTACGAGTTGTGCGTTCAGGAGGGGCTGCTGCCGCCCGGCGAGATCCCGCGCGAAGCCTACGCCGAACCGGCGGCGCCCGGACTATATCTGAGCGTGGCGGAATTTGCGCGGCTGCGACGGCGCGCCATGCGGCAGTATTACCTGCGGCCGCGAATCATCATCCGCACGCTGCGCGGGGCGCGCTCGCCGCGCGAATTGGCCAATTACTTGCGCCACGGCTGGCGCCAACTTAAGGATTTGCTGACCGGGTGACACGCCGCCGGCCGGAGTGGTGGACCTCGTTTTTCAGACACGCGATTCGAGCAACATGCTGCCGCCGGCGCGCGGGCCGTATCCGCGCACTCCGGTTTGTTTGCGCAGGTTCATCCGGAGCCGCTCGCGCAATCCGTCGCGCTGGCGGGCCAGTTCATCCATGCGGCGGCACAGGCGGTCGCCCATGATTCGCAGCCCGTCGGACAGTTGGACCTTGAACTCGTCGATCGCCGTATCGAGGCCGCCCGACGGCGCGGAGCCGCCCGTCTCCTCCATCTCCCGCCTGAAGCGGCGCATCTCGCCATCGATCCGGCCCATCAGGATTTCGATATCGGCGTCCAACCGGCTGGGGACGCCGCACGTCGGCTCCTCGGCCAGGGACTGGTCCAGCAGGATGAAGAGTTCGCCATATAGTTCCTTCACCAGCGCGAGTTGATCGGCAAGCGGGGCGGTCGCGTGTGATTCCATGGGTGCGATTCCTTTCGGATTTACGCCGGTCTCAGGCGGGAACCCGGGCGCGGCGGTCGGATTGGCCGGGGTGGTGGCGTGGATCGGAACCGAGCGCCTGGCGCCAGGCGTCGCACAAGATGACCAGAATCCTCATGCAGGATTCGAGCGCCTCGACGTCGCCGCGGGCGTCGGCCAGCGTCAGGCTTTCCACCAGGTGCGAATAAATGGCATCCAGACGCAGGGCGATCTGGCCGCCGAGTGTGTAATTGAGGTTGCCGGAAAGCTCGATGATGATATTGACGACGCGCTCGATCGACGTGGCGGCGGCCTTCGGACGGCCCTCGCGCAGGGCGCAGATCGCCCGGTGAAGGTAACCGATGGCTCCTTCGTATAGATAAACGATGACTTCCCGGTTTGTGGCCGTCAGCACTTTGGTCAGCAGATGGGCGTTGGTTAAACGGGCCGTCATGGCGTATCTCCTTCAGGACCGGATCCAAAGGATGGTTCGATTCATCGGTCGCTCATGGGCCACGAACCGCCGGGATGGGTCGGATCGGACCGAGTCAGGTTATATGACATCGGCTCGAATTTGACACTTCTGGCGAAATCCCGACAGCCGCCAACCGATGGATTCGACGACACCACCGACGAGGCGCAAGGGCCGTACCAAAAAGAAGACGGGGCTCGGTTTTACACCACAAAAAGTAACACACGCTTGATTTAACTGGCCTTAAATCAGTAATCACGCCTGTTCCGGGGAATGATTCATGGATGAGGGAATGCGATTGGAGCGTCCCGGATAACGGTTCATTGACATCGCCAGAACTGAATACGCCAAATTATTGGCGATTTCGGACAAACGCAAGCGAAAACGTATCTATTTCGCCGTGCCGGTGTGGACCTTCGTGTCGGGTTGGGCACTCCACTCATAAAATGATCCATCGTAAATGCGCGGATCGTATCCAAGGTATTTCAAAACGAAGTAGTCCTGGGAAGCCTGGCCGCCCGTGCGGCAATAGGTGATCACCTTGTCGCCCGGACGAACTCCGGCGGCGGCGTAGAGTTTGCCCAGTTCACCGGGACTTTTGAGGATGGGCGCTTCGCCAGGCGCAAGGTTCGCCTTCGAGGGGACATTCACCGCGCCGGGGATGTGGCCGCCGCGCGAGATGCCCGCGCCCGCTTTTTCGCCCTGGTATTCCGTGAGGGGCCGCGCGTCGACGATCGCCACGCGGGCGTCCGGATTGTGGCGCGCCTCCCCAGCCATATCGCGCACCTCCGGCAGATAGACGACGACGTTGGGATTGACCGTGGGCACAAAGCGCGAAGACTTGACATTCGGCACGACGGTGGTCAGCGCCCGGCCTTCGGTCCGCCATTTCGCCAGTTGCCCATTAAGGACAGACGCCTGCCCTCCCAAACCAAGGTAATCGAAGACCATCCAGGCGCGGCTGGCCGGAATGCCTTCCTGGTCGTCGTAGAGGATGATGCGATCGCCCGGTTCGATGCCGAGGCGTTGCACCAGACCGACGAGGGTTTCCAACGGCGGGATTTCGTTGGGCAGGCCGCCGCGCGTCGTGGCGACGTCGTCCCACTTGAGCAGTTGCGCGCCGGGAATATGGCCCTCGGCGTAGCGCGCCGGATGCCTGGTGACTTCGAGAATCCTGACGCGGGGGTCGTTCAGATGCGCCGCCAGCCAGTTGGTCGAAACCAGCATGCTGACGCGAATGGGCTGCTCCGAGGCCGGGGCGGGTGGGGCGCCCGCCGGCGCGTTCACGTGCGGCGGCGACGCCTGTCCGCCGGCCGGCGCCGACCCGGCCGCGAGCACTCCGGACACAAGTAATGCGAGTCCAGCCAAAATAATGATTCGTATCATGACGCAACTCCTTTGCGCGCGACCAAAGCCCTTGTGCGGCCCATTCACGACCCCACGTTTGAGGCGCCGGACCGTCAGCCAGGCTATCCGTTCCGCGACCGCACTTTCATTTTACACCGGATCCGGCGAACAATCAATCGTCGGCCGCGCCGCTCAGCGATTCCGCAAATGGCGCAGCGGCTGGGAAACTGGCGGCGTGGCGAGGGTTGCGGGCGTTGTGTTTTGCGATGCCGGCGGGTGTGACGGCCGGGGGCGGGGGATTCGCAGGGCGGCGGGGATGGG
>JAMCWS010000207.1:2532-2922 GCA_023480605.1 bacterium | reverse complement strand
TGAGCCAAGAAAACACGGGAAAAACACGAAAAAACAAGGAAACGCGATCGATGGTATCCACGCTGCGCGGGTGAACGCGTGCGTCTCTTTCAGTCTTTCTTTTTTACGTTTTTTAGCTTCGTCGCGGAGAATTATCGCCGTTTAATGATCAATACGGTTACCTTAAGCAGCAGAATAATGCTCGAAAGCCCCCAGAGAGCCGACCTCCGTGCCGGCTCTGTTCATTTGCCCGATGGTCCTGGGTCGCAGAAGGCAACCGTATTGGTTTTGTGATAAAATGCGATACCATCTCCGGCGTATTATCGAGACACCGTGGTGGGCTACGTATTCTTGATAATTATTCGTTTGCGTGCTTGCCAGGACGAGGGATTACGATTGCGAGCACGAGCA
>JAMCWS010000207.1:0-2522 GCA_023480605.1 bacterium | reverse complement strand
GAGCAAGGGATCAAGCTAAAGCTTGATCTCCAAACGAAGTCTCAAACTGAAGCATGAACTCCAAGCGGAGTTTTCGGCGAAAACGTGGACGTCCGGCGATCGGAAATCCGGCGGTCTTTACCCCTGCGAGCGGGAGAGTTCGACGGGGAGTTCTTCGAGGGCGTAGGCCTCGATGATGTCGCCGTCCTTGATGTCCTGGAAGCGCTCCAGGGCGATGCCGCATTCGTAGCCGGCGGCCACGCGGGCGACGTCGTCCTTGACACGGCGCAGCGAGGCGACGCGGCCTTCGTAGGCGATCGCGCCGTCGCGCAGCAGGCGGCACTTGGCGCCGCGTTGCATTTCGCCCGAGAGCACCATGCAGCCGGCGATCGTGCCCACGCGCGAGTTGCGGAAGATCTGGCGCACCTCGCTGCGGCCCAGCACCTGTTCCTTGTAACGCTTCTCGAGCATGCCGACCATGGCCTTCTCGATGTCCTCGAGCAGTTCGTAGATGATTCGGTAAAGACGGATATCGACCTGCTCGTGGGCCGCCAGATCGGCCGCCCCCGGCTCGGGCCGGACGTTGAAGCCGATGATGATGGCCGAGGACGCCATCGCCAGGTTGACGTCGTTTTCGGTGATGCTGCCGGTGCCGCTGTGCAGGATGCGGACGCGGATCTCGCTCGTCGCGAGTTTTTCGAGCGACTGAATGATGGCCTCGACCGAGCCCTGGACGTCGGCCTTGAGGATAAGGTTGAGCTCCTTGATCTTGCCCGCGGCGATCATGTCGTGCAGGCCCTCGAGGGTGACGTGGCGCGTCGTGCCCAGTTCGACCAGGCGGCGGCGCTGCTCGCGGCGCTCGGCGATCTCGCGCGCCTTGCGTTCATCCCCCATGACCAGCAACAGTTCGCCGACTTCGGGCGGACCGGAAAGGCCGATGAGTTCGATGGGCTGGGCCAGGGTCGTCTCGCGCAGGACGCGCCCGTGGTCGTCGAGCATGGCGCGCACGCGCCCGCTTTGCGCGCCGACGACGAAGTAGTCGCCGATGCGCAACGTGCCCTTCTGGATGAGGATCGTGGCCACGGCGCCGCGCAGCGCGTCGATGTGCGATTCGATGACGACGCCTTCGGCCGCGCGGTTGGGATTGGCCTTGAGTTCAAGCACCTCGGCCTGCAGGTTGATGATCTCCAGCAGGTCGTCCATGTGCATGCCCTTCTTGGCCGAAATCTCGACGATCTCGGTGTCGCCGCCCATGGCCGTCGGCACGATGCTGTGCTGGAGCAACTCGTTGCGCACCCGCTGGGGGTCGGCCTGGGGCAGATCGATTTTGTTGATGGCGACGATGATGGGCACGTTGGCGGCGCGGGCGTGGTTGATGGCCTCGACCGTCTGGGGCATGACGCCGTCGTCGGCGCTGACCACCAGCACGACGATGTCGGTGCACTGGACGCCGCGGGCGCGCATGGCGGTGAAGGCCTCGTGGCCGGGGGTGTCGAGGAAGACGACGTCGCCGCGCGGGGTGGCGACGTGATAAGCGCCGATATGCTGGGTGATGCCGCCGAACTCGCCCTCGACCACCTGGCTGCGGCGGTAGTAATCCAGGACGGTGGTTTTGCCGTGGTCGACGTGGCCCATGATGGTGACCACCGGGGGCCGGGGCACCATGTCTTTCTCGTCGTCGACGATCCGGTAATCGGCGATGTCGGTCTCGTCGCCCTCGGGGGCGATGACCAGGTCGATGTTGAGGTCGAAGGCGATTTCCTCGGCCAGATCGAAATTGATGAGTTGATTGATCGTGATGATTTGGCCCTTGAGGAATGCGGCCTTGATCAGGTCGGCCGGCGACATGGCGAGTTTCTGGGCGAACTCGGCCACCGTCAGCGGACCGGTCAGGATGACGGGCCCCACGACCTGGGGTTTGGCCGATTCCTTGTGGCGCTCCTCGGGCAGAACGGCCGTTCTGGTTTTCTTGTGTGGTTTGAAGGGGCGGCGGAATTCGTCGGCGTCGCCGTAAACCTTGCTCGGTCGCAGGCTTTTGCGTCCGGGTTTGGCGCTTTCGGCTTCGGGCTTGAGTTCGGTCACGCGTCCCTTGGCGCCCTTTTCGCCGGCACGGCGCTTGGGCTTGAGTTTCATGACGCCGATTTCGGGAACGGTCAGCACCACGGGGGGAGTTTCGGCCGCGCGACCGCGACCGCGCGGACCTTCGCCGCGGCCGGGGCGTTCGGGGCGCTCGGCGGCCCGCTCGCCGCCGCGGGCGGCGGGGCGTTCGCCGCGTTCGGGGCGCGCCCGTTCGGGCTCGGGTTTGGGCCGGCGCGGCTGCACGGGCCGGACGAAAGGCGAATCGGTGCTGAATTTGGGCGGGGCCGGGGCCGTCGGCTCGCCGGCCGAACGCGGGGCGCCCGGCAGGGGGACTTTCGTTCCGGCCGCCGTGTCGGGGGCGGCCGAAAATCCCGTCGTGCCCGACGAACTCTTGAGTTCCACGGCAAGGCCCGTCGGACGCGGCTTCTGGGCCTTGGGCGTTACCGGGCGGACGCCCAGGGCGA
>JAMCWS010000242.1 GCA_023480605.1 bacterium | reverse complement strand
TCGCGGTCAGGTAAAACGCCCCCAACCCCCCGGCCCACGCGACGACCAGGAACATCACGGCCGCGACGGCGTGGCACAGGGCCGACAGCGCCAGCGCGCGGCGCCGCCCCAGGCGCGCCGGCAACGAGAAGAGCCCCATCCGCCGGTCGAAGGCTTCGTCCTGGCAGGAATAAATAATGTCGAAGCCGGCCACCCAGAGCACGACGCCCGCCGCCAGTAGAACAGGCGGCAGCCCCAACGCCCCCCGCACGCCGATCCAAGCCCCCACCGGCGCGATCCCCAGCGCCAGGCCCAGCAGGAAATGCGAGCCCGCCGTCCAGCGCTTGGCCGTCGAGTAGCCCAGGACGATCGCCAGCGCCACGGGCGACAGTGCCAGCGCCAGCCGGTTGAGCATCGCCGCCGCCGCGATGAATCCGGCGCAGCAGAGCAGCATGAAGGTCCAGACGAACCGGCGCGTCAGCAGGCCGGCCGGCAACGCCCAGCCGCGCGTGCGCGGGTTCAGCCGGTCGAATCGCTCGTCGTGCAGGCGATTGAACGACATCGCCGCGCTGCGCGCGAAGACGCACGCCAACACGATCCATCCCACCGTGGGTGCGGGCGGAAGCCCGCCGGCGGCCATCACCATCGCCAGCAACGCGAACGGCAGGGCGAAGACCGAATGCTCGAACTTGATCATTTCCAACGTTGTCCGAATCCGGCGCATGAAAGGCCGGAGGCTGGAGGCCTGAGGCTGGAGGCTGGAGGCCTGAGGCTGGAGGCATAAGGCCCGAGGTTGACAGGAGGCCGGAGACTGAAAGTTCTTTTTGCGATTGCGCATTACGATTTCGTCTCTTCCTTCTTTCACCCCCGCCTCCTACTGCCGCCACGGACCCCAATCGGGCGTGGCGCAGGGGGCGCCGCTGGTAAGGCGCTGGACGGCGGTGCCGTCGCTGAACATCGTGTAGATCTGCCGGCTGCCCTCGCGATCAGAGCTGAATGCCAGCAGCAGGCCGTTGGGCGCCCACGACGGCGCCTCGTTGTTGCCGCTGCTGGTCAGGCGGCGCGACTCGCTGCCGTCGGCGCGGATGACGGCGATCTGCGACTCGCCTCCGACGCGCGCCGTGTAGGCGATGTGTTCGCCGTCGGGCGACCACGCCGGGCCGTCGTTGTAACTGCCTTCGTGCGTCAGTTGCCGCCGCTGGCGCGTTTCGACGTCCATGATGTAAATCTGCGGACTGCCGGCCGCGCCGCTCGTGTAGGCGATCCGCCGGCCGTCGGGCGACCAGGCGGGCGAGCTGTCGATCTGCGGATTATCCGTCAGGCGCGTGAGTCCGCTGCCGTCGCGGTTCACCACGTAGATTTCGGAGTTGCCGTCCTTGCTCAGCGTCAAGACCACTTTCTGGCGCGTCTCGCTCCAGGCCGGCGAAAGGTTCAGACCCGGCTGGCGCGAGATCCACCACGAGTAACCCGTCTTGAGGATGAAGCCGGCCAGGTCGGGATTGTAGTCGCGATAGGTCGTGTAATAAATTTCGGTGCCGTGTGCGCCCCAGCAGGGCGTGGTCGTCAGTTCCCCTTGCGGCGTCACCGCCCGCGGGTTCCCGCCGTCGGCGTCCATGACGCAAACCTGCTTCGACTTGCCGTAGCGATCCAGGGCGCGGATGAAACAAATTTGAGTGTTGGCGACGCCACGCGTGGTCGTCAGTCGCTCGATGATGTCGTTGCTGATCGTGTGGGCCAGCGTGCGGGCTTCAGACAGGGCGAAGCGGCTGTAGCTCTTGCCGAAAACGTAATTAAGCCCGGCCGTGTCCATGACGCGCACTTCGGCGAGGATTTCGTTGCCCTTGACCTCGTAATTGCCGGCGACGATGAAGCTGACGCCAATGCGGCGCCACTCCTCGGCGTGGATCTTATTCTCCCGCGCGTCGAGGGCCATGGTCTCCCGCGCAAACTGCTCGTTGGCCGGCGGCGCGAAGAAGCCGCTCAGCAGCAGGTCGCGCTCGATCACCGGGGCGAAGGCCTCGCCCTGGAAACTCACGCCCGTCTTCCTGAACGGCGGCGTGGCGATCGTGATGAGCTGGCGGGGACCGGTCGGCGTGATGACCTGCGTCAGGACTTCGGGCGCGCGCGGACCTTCAGTGGCCGGAGCGGCGGACTGCACGCCCGGCTGCGCGGCGGCCGCAGCGGCCAACACCATGATGCAAGCGGCGATCAGAAAGGACATGGCTTTCATTTCGGGTCGCAATCCTCTTTGAGTATCGGCTCCGCGGGGCGCCGTTGGTTCATTCAGTGACATATCACCGCCCGAATGGGTTCCACGCGGATCACCGCCCCGGTTCGCGGGGGATGTCCTGGGCGAGGGGCGGCGCCGGGGCGGGGGCCGCCTGGGGGGCCGCGCCACCCGTCACCGCCACCGGCGCCGGCTTCTCGACTCCCAGCGGCGCGACGAAGCCCAGCACCTCCGTCCGGCGGTTGAGGGCCATCGATTGAGGGTCGGCGCCCGTGACGGCGGGCCGTTCCTCGCCGTAGCTGATGCAGAACATCCGGTCGGCGCCGACGCCCGCCCCGCGCAGGTAATCCTCCACCGCCAGGGCGCGCGCCATCCCAAGGTTGTAATTGTAACGCACGCTGCCGGTCGAATCGGTGTGGCCTTCGAGTGTCAGCCAGACGTTGGGGTGCTCGCGCAGCCACTGGGCGTATTCGGCCAGTTGGCGCCGCGCGATCGAATCCAGTTCGGCGCTGTCGAATTCGAAATAGATCGGCGCGAAGGTCCGGCCCACCAGGGCGCGCGCGTCCTCGCCCCACGCGGCGGGGTTGCCCGGGCGCGTTTCATCGCCGCCGGTCGCCGGCACGGCCGACTGGCTGGCGGCGGGCGCGGGCGGGGGCGCGGGAGTCGGGGTGGCGGCGGGCGCGGGCGCGGGGGTCGGGGCGGGGTGCCTGGGGACGG
>JAMCWS010000413.1 GCA_023480605.1 bacterium | reverse complement strand
AAACTTCGGCGCGCTGTTTTCCCGCCGCTGAGAAGATCCCCGCCCCGGCGCTCGGTCGGTGATACAATGGAAGAGCGGGGCGGAGGTGATGTACCCATGATGTCGCTGCTGATTTTCGTCGACCGGTTGCGCGAGCAGCCAACCCGGTTGGAAGTCAAGGCCGATCCAACGGAACTGGATCTTGTCGACGAGGATTTTACGTTCGAGGGGCCGGTGACCGGACAGGTGACCTTTTCGATCGCCGGCCACGACGTGCTGGCCTCGGGCAATCTTTACGCCCGTGTCGCGGGCTTGTGTTCCCGCTGCCTGGCCCCGGCGCACCTGACCTTGCACGCGCGGGTCAACGAAATCTGGATGCCCCGCAAAGAACGCGAGGAGGAGCATCCCATCGATGAGGACGCCGAACTTACCCACACGTACGAAGACGAAACCATCGATCCCGCCGAAGTTTTCCGCGAATTGCTGATGGCGGAACTACCCGAAATACCTCATTGCAAGTCCGACTGCAAGGGACTCTGCCCGGGCTGCGGCGCCAACTTGAACACCGAGCCCTGCCGCTGCGCGCCCGCGGCCGGAAAACAGCGCGCCGAAGCGAGCCTGCCGTCCTGGAAGGCCGCGCTCAAGAATCTGCGGATCAATTCCTGACCCCTCCATTATTTCGTTATTGTCATCGTCATCGTGATCGTCATCGTCATCGTCATCGTGATCGTGATCGTAATCGATCGTTGTCCCCCCGCCGCCGGCATTCCCTTTCATCCGTCCCGTCGGTCTCATCCGTCCCATCGCCTCCGGCGCCCCACGCCCCGTATGCCCTCGCCGGCCGCAGTTTGGCCTTTACCCCGCCGGCGCCGCTTCTTACAATGAACCCGCGTTGACAACCCATCACCCGCGAAGGCCCAGTCCGTTATGCCGTCCGCCGTGCCGACGACCGAATCACCCGCCCTTCCCGATCCGATCCGCCGCATCCCGGCGCGCGCGTGGCTCGCGGCCGCGGCGACGGCCGTCCTGATGGCGGCGGCGTGGCGCGCGCCCATCGCCTGGATGGTCGATCGCTGGACGGCCGATGAATCCTATTATTCCCATGGATTTCTCGTGGGACCGGTCGTTCTCTGGCTGGCCTGGAACGACCGCCGTTGGCTGTTGGCCCAGCGCGCCGAATCTTCGTGGCTGGGCCTGGCGTTGCTGCTCGCGGGCCTGGCGGCGCTGCTGTTGAGCGGCCTGCTCGCGGTCTATTTCACCGCGATGTTCGGCTTCATCATGGCGCTGTGGGGCCTGTGTGGATTCCTGTTCGGCCGGGCGGTTCTGCGCCGTTTGCTTTTCCCGGCCTTCATTCTGACGTTCATGGTTCCGCTGCCGCTGGCCACCATCGCCGGCGTGAGCCTCAAACTTAAATTGCTGGCGACGTGGCTGGCGGTGCATCTGCTCGGCGCATGTGGCGTGCTGGCCATCAACGACGGATCGACCATCCTGCTGGAAAGCGGCGCCTCGGTTGTCGTCGGCAACGCCTGCTCGGGTTTGCGCTCGTTGATATCGCTCGTTTTCCTCGGCATCCTGTTCGCCTGGATCAGCCCGCTCACTCCGGCGCGCAAGGTGCTCCTGTTTCTGAGCGCCATTCCCATCGCCCTGCTGGCCAACGTCGCGCGGGTTTTCGGCCTGTGCCTGGTGGCCAACTCCTTCGGCAGCGACGCCATATCCGGCCTGGCGCACGACGCGTCGGGTTACATGATTTTCGTCGTGGCCTTCCTGCTGCTCTACGCCGCTTTCCGCCTGCTGGGCTGGCGCCGCCCAACGGCCCGTGGGGCGGCGCTGGGCGGACTGGCCTGCGCCGGGGCGCCGGCCGAAGACAAGGAGGACGGCCATGCGTAGTCTGCGCGTCCGCGTAGCGGCGGCCATGGTCCTGCTGGGCGTGGCGGCGGGAGTGTCGGCGCTGGGTTTTTACCAGGGCCGTATGGAACGCGGCGCGCCCCAGGCTGAAAAACTGCCCCTGGTGATCGGCCCCTGGATCGGCACGCCGGTCGCTGTGGAGGATTACGTCAAGCGGATACTCGAGACCGACGACGTCGTGCAGCGCAATTATCTGAACGCACGTTTCGGCGTCATGCCGGTCCAACTGGCGGTGGTGTTTTCGCACGACAACCGGCGCGTGGCCCATCCGCCCGAAGTCTGTTATCGCGGTGCGGGCTGGGAGGTGCAGGAAAGCCGCACCATCGAACCCGAAGGCGCCCCGCCGTTGGTCCGCCTGATCCTGGGGTCCGGCTCCAGGCGCGACATGGTGCTATACTGTTACCTGGCGGGTTCGCGCCTGACGGCCAACTACTATCGTCAGCAATACAACATCGTCGTCAACCAGGTGATGCGGCGCGCGACGAGTTCGGCCCTCATCCGGTTTTCCTCGCCCATCGACGCCGACGAGCGCGCCACCGAAGAGCGGATTCTCGATTTCGTCCGCGCGATGATGCCCGAGATATGCAAAACCCTCAACTGAAGGATTACGATTTCGATTTCGCAACGAAAAGCGAGGTAGAGGCGTTACATCAGCGCCGTGCTGAAGTAACGTTCGGCCCGGTCGGGCAGGACGGTGGCGATGTTGCCGGAAATGCGCCGCGCCATCTGGCGCGCGGCCCAGATGTTGGCGCCCGATGAGATCCCCACCAGCAGGCCGTGGTCGCGCCCGAGTTGGCGGGTCGTTTCGATGGCATCCTCGTCGCTGACCTCCACCACCTCGTCGACGATCGCCGGGTCGAGGATCGGCGGGATGAAGCCGTCGCCGATCCCCTGGATCTGATGCAGTCCCGGCTCGTGGCCCAACAGGGCCGAGACGTTTTTCGGCTCGACGGCCACCACCTTGAGCCCCGGCCGGTGCTCCTTCAGGAACGTGCCAACCCCCTGCAAGGTGCCGCCGCTGCCCACCCCGGCGACGAAGC
>JAMCWS010000424.1 GCA_023480605.1 bacterium | reverse complement strand
GGCGGGATGGGTGGCCGCCTCCCCCCAAAAGTCCCGTCAGGGACGGATGATGGGAGCGAAATCACCTCATCATTCGTCTCGGATGGGACTCCGGATCGATCATCGATCGGTTTCCCGCCACGGACGTGGCGGGCTGAAGGCTTCCGTCCCTGGCGGGACTCCCACCTCCCCGCCCCATTGACCGGGGAATTCAGAGATGCACCCTCGGTTGGTTCGCCCCCTTATTGACAAGATCGCGGGATCGACATGATAGATCGGGTTGTAATAGATCCATGTTTCAAGATCATTTCAATCTCAATAATCCTGCTCATCCTGTTCATCTTGTGAAATATATTGCCGATTGTAGAAAACCGGGAGCAAAGGTAATCTGTTAGAAGGATGCCGCTCGTTCGTGGCGGCTCAGCGTGATTGCGCGCCGCACGAGGTAGAACATGACCGCCGCCGAACGCATCCGGCAGATCGTCATCACCGGCGCTTCCGAACACAACCTGAAACACATCAACGTCACGATCCCGCGCCATGCAATCACGGTGGTCACGGGCCTGTCGGGGTCGGGCAAGAGTTCGCTGGCGTTCGACACGATCTACGCCGAAGGTCAACGCCGCTACGTGGAGTCGCTCTCCAGCTATGCGCGCCAGTTCCTCGACCAGATGCACAAGCCGCGCGTCGAACACATCGAGGGGCTTTCGCCCGCCATCTCGATCGAACAGAAAACCGTCAGCAAGAATCCCCGCTCGACCGTCGGCACGGTGACCGAAATTTACGACTACCTGCGCGTGCTTTACGCCAACATCGGCCTGGCCCACTGCCCCCATTGCGGACACCCGCTCGAACGTCAGACGGTCCAACAGATCGTCGACACGATCATGGAGTGGGAGACGGGCACGCGTCTGATGGTGCTGGCGCCGGTCGTGCGCGGCCGCAAGGGCGAATACAAGCAGATTTTCGAGCAGGCCGGCCGCGAGGGCTACACCCGCGTCAAAGTCGACGGCGACCTGCGCGACCTCGAAGACAGCATCCGCCTCAACAAGCGCCTCAAGCACGATATCGCAATCGTCATCGACCGCCTGGTGGTCACCCCGAAGATCCGCCAGCGCCTGACCGATTCGGTCGAAACGGCCTTGCGCAAGGCCGGCGGGTTGGTGACCGTCGAGCGCGTGGCCCGCGGCGGCGATGACGCGGCGGCCGGCGGCGGCGGGGACGCCGTGACCTTCAGCGAGTCGATGGCCTGCCCCGAGCACGGGCCGCAGATCGTCGAGCTTTCGCCGCGCATGTTTTCGTTCAATAGCCCTTTCGGCGCCTGCCCCAAGTGCAACGGCCTGGGCACGCTGCAGGAAGTGGATCCCCGGCGCGTCGTGCCCAACCCCGAACTGTCGATCAGCGAGGGGGCCGTCGCCACCTGGTCGAGTTTCTTCAAAGGTCGCGTCCGCGGCGGCGACTCCGCGCGCGGGGCCGACTACGCCGGCGACTCCTGGAGCCGCCAGTGGATCCTGTCGGTGCTCGAGCACTTCGGTGTCGATCCCGACAAGCCGTGGCGCAAGTTGACGGCCGCCCAGCGCCAGTCGCTGCTCTACGGCTCGGGCGATGAGAAAATCCACATCAAGTATGCCTCGTCGAAGGGCACGCGGTTCGAAACGCGCAGTCCCTTCGAGGGCATCATCCCGCGTCTCGAACGGCGCCTGTTGGAGACCGGCAGCGACGATATCCAGGAGGTGCTGCGGCTTTACTTTTCCGACCAGCCGTGCCCCGCGTGTGAGGGCCGCCGGCTCAAGCCCGAAAGCCTGGCCGTGACCATCAAGAACCTTAACATCAGCGAATTCTGCCGCATGTCGGTCCGGGATGCCCTCGCGTTCCTGGCCGCCGCGCGCTGGAACCGGCGGGAGGAGGCCATCGGCCAACAGGCCATCAAGGAGATCCGCGACCGGCTGCAATTCATGGCCAACGTCGGGCTTGACTACCTGACCCTCGATCGCGCCGCGGCGACCCTCTCGGGCGGCGAGGGCCAGCGCATCCGCCTGGCCACGCAGATCGGATCGCAACTGGTCGGCGTGCTCTACATCCTCGACGAACCGAGCATCGGCCTCCATCACCGCGACAACGAGCGACTGCTTGAAATGCTCCGCCACCTGCGCGACCTGGGCAACACGTTGGTGGTCGTCGAGCATGACGAATCGACCATCCGTCAGGCCGACTACGTCGTCGATCTGGGTCCCGGCGCCGGTCGCATGGGGGGCGAGGTCGTCGCCGCCGGTACGCCGCGCCAGATCGAAAAAAATCCCGCCTCGCTGACGGGCGATTACCTCGCCGGGCGCCGCCGCATCCCGGTGCCCGCCGAGCGCCGGGGCGGCGATCCGACGCGGCGGCTGGTCGTGCGCGGCGCGCGCCATCACAACCTGCGCCAGATCGACGTCGCCTTCCCCCTGGGCCGGATGGTCTGCGTCGCCGGCGTTTCGGGTTCGGGCAAATCGACCCTCGTTAACGACATCCTCTACCGCCGCCTGGCGGGCTATTTTTACAACAGCTCGGAAGCGCCGGGCGCCCACGAGGCGATCGAGGGACTCGACCTGCTCGACAAGGTCATCGCCGTCGACCAGTCGCCCATCGGCCGCACGCCGCGTTCGAATCCGGCCACCTACACCAACATTTTCGCCACGATCCGCGACCTGTTCGCCCGCCTGCCCGAGTCGCGCGTGCGCGGTTACAAGCCCGGGCGTTTCTCGTTCAACGTCAAGGGGGGGCGCTGTGAAGCCTGCCATGGCGACGGCCTGATCAAGATCGAGATGCACTTCCTGCCCGACGTCTACGTCGAGTGCGAGGTGTGCCGCGGGCGGCGCTTCAATCGCGAGACGCTCGAAATCCTATACAAGGGCAAGTCGATTGCCGACGTGCTGGAAATGACGGCCGAGGAGGCGTTCGGGTTTTTCGAG
>JAMCWS010000015.1:1037-2936 GCA_023480605.1 bacterium | reverse complement strand
TGCACGGATTGCCGGCAAGGCCCGCCCTGTCGAGTGCGTCGCGCCCTTGCGGCAGCCAACGCGCCATTTCCAGGTAACTCCATTCGTCGGCGAAGATATCGGGGCCGGAGACGTAACGGCTGAAGGCGAACCGCAACGCGACGGCCGCCGCATACATCGCCAGCAGCGCTCCGGCCGCTCTGCGGCGCGTCGGTTTCGCTCGCCGGGATATGAGGCGTCCGGGTGACAGCATATTTTACGCGACACTCTACGTCTGGTGGGTGCCGGCGACCATAATGACGCCGTCGTCAAATTTCTTTTATTCGTTTTTTCGGTTGAATGCAAGCGGCCGATACGGTGAGAGCGACCTATATTGTTTGACTTTTCGGCGGTTAAGCGCTCTAGTAGAACGTCACATCGAAAATGATCGACGGGGAGCGTCGATTGCGATTACGAAAACGATAACGAACACGCATCAT
The DNA here is from genome assembly GCA_023480605.1 of bacterium. GTDB lineage: Bacteria > Sumerlaeota > Sumerlaeia > MVZB01 > MVZB01 > JAMCWS01. The sequence continues at coordinate 2,478 of JAMCWS010000015.1, read as the reverse complement.
TCGTCACAAAAGGCGTAACAACGCTCCAGTCCACCAACAAACATCGCGCGGAGCTTGACGACGATGAATAACCGTTCGCGGTTCCACTTGTTCGCAACGATCGCGAGCCTGGGCGGCCCCTTGGGGCTTGGCCTCGCGATGACGCTGGCCTTCACCCTCGACGCCCCAGCCCAGAATTACCGTGGCAATCCGCCCACCGCACACTCGTCGATGGTCAAGCCGCCCGCCCCCGAGACGGAAAGTCCGGTCATGCGGGTTTTCGAGGCGATCTGCTGGTATCTGCCTAACCGGATCATGGACTTCTCGGACATTCCCCGTTTCCACCTGGCGGTGGGCGACGGCAGCGGCTTTACGGTGCGCGCCAGCCGGTTCCTTTACGCTTCCTGGTTTTACGACGAGTCGCTCTGCCTGGGGTGGACCAAACGGATGCCGCCGGTCTTCGGCGAGAAAATCGAGGAGAGCTACTTCGGCTTCCTGGCCGCGCGGCAGGGCCAACTCGACCGCGATCCGACCGAACTCGGACTGTCGGCCCATTTGATGATCGTCGGCCTCAACTTCGCCCTGAGCGCCGGCGAGGCGCTCGACGCGCTGACGGGCATCGCCGGGATCGACCTGGCGGGCGACGACCACGGCCCCGTGATGTTTGATTACGCCCCGCCCCCTTCGTCCGAGCAGAAGGATCTCCAGCAGAAAGTTTACGGCCCCCAGGAAGGCGCCAACGCGCCCGCCGATCCCAACGCTCCGCCGCCGGGGGTCGCCAACACCGGCATGCCCAAGGGGCCGGGCCAGGGAACGGGCCAGCCGAACCTGCCGGCGACGCCCGTCGCGCCCGGGCGCTATTGAATCGAACGCCGCACAGCCCGTCCGAAGTTCCCCCCGGGGCCGCGCTCGACGCGGCCCCGGTTTTGCATTGAGCGGACCGGCGGAAAGTCAGGTTCGATGAACGACAACGCCCCGATCACTAACCGATTCAGCGGATTTGCCCCCATTTACGACTCCTGCCGTCCACATCCCCCGGAGGCGATGATTGATCTGCTCTGCCAGATGGCCGGCACGGCGCGGCCGCGCCGCATCGTTGACCTGGGGTGCGGCACTGGGCTTTCGACGCGCATCTGGGGCGGCCGGACCGGCGAAGCCATCGGCGTCGAGCCGAACGGCGACATGCGTGCACAGGCCGAGGTGAATCCCCGGACGCCTCATCCCGTCATCGACGTTATGGCGGATCAGAAAGATATGCCCGATATGGGTGGAACTATGCGTCTGGGTCTCTATCCCTGTGATATAGTGCCAGGGACAAAGACGGCCGAAGCTTATGCGAGGGAAATTTCGGAATCTATTGGCGAAATACACGAGCGACACCGGCACCGCTTCGAATTTAACAATAACTATCGGGACCGGTTTGCCGAGGCCGGTATGATTTTCAGCGGACTTTCACCCCAAG
>JAMCWS010000015.1:0-1027 GCA_023480605.1 bacterium | reverse complement strand
TCACCTCGGCCTGTGCACGCATGTCGCCGTTCGGCTCGACGCCGAACGTCCGTTTTCTCGACGCGCCGGCCCACGCCACCGGCCTCGAAGCGGAGTCGGCCGACATCGTCACGGCGAGCCAGGCTCTGCACTGGATGGAGCCGGACACGACCTTCGCGGAAGTGGCGCGCCTTCTGCGTCCGGGGGGCGTCTTCGCGGCTTGCGACGCCGACTGGCCGCCCCTGGTCAACTGGGACGCCGAGGAGGCTTACCGGTGTTTTATGCAAAGGATTCACGCCCTGGAGCGCGCGTTGGAGGCTCAGGGGCGCCTGCGCGCTCCCCGGCGCTGGAGCAAGGACGGCCACCTGGAGCGGATGCGCCGGTCGGGACGGTTCCGGCAGATCTGCGCCTTTTGCCTGCACCAGGTGGAAGAGGGCGACGCGGCGCGCATGGTGGGCCTGGCGCTCAGCTTCGGCGGCGTGCAGAATCTGCGCAAGGCGGGGGTCGGCGACGCCGATTTGGGGTTGGACGAATTGCGCGAGGCGCTCGTGCGCGCCTTCGGGGGGCGGACGCTGCGCTGGTTTTACACTTATTATGTCCGGGTGGGGCGCAAGTAGGCACGGCCGCCCGCCCCCGCCGGAACGTAATGGCCGGTTGAGCCCCCGGCCGTTCAGAGGCGACGGTAGCATTCGATGAGCTGGTCGATCTGGCGGTTCTTGGAAAGGTATTTGCGGCCGAACCAGGCGATCTTGTAGCGGTGGTCGTCGTCGGCGTGGGTTTCGAGGTAGTGGAGAATCCGGCGCGCGACGGCCACGGGGTCGTCGAGATTGTCGGCGAGCAGGCCGAGTTCCTCGCGCTCCACCATCGCGCTGTAATCGCCGATGTTGGGGGTCACGACCACCGGCAGGCCGCTGAGGATGTATTCGGGGAATTTGACCGGCGCGGTCATGGCGCTGCGCGTCGAGGGCGGGCGCAACATGCAGGCCATGTCGACGGCGTTGAGCAGGGCGTTGAGCCGCTCGTGCCGCACGCTGACGAGGAAATACTG
>JAMCWS010000109.1:2041-2947 GCA_023480605.1 bacterium | reverse complement strand
ATGTTGCGCTCGGTCTCGGTGTCGACGCTGCTGGTCGCTTCGTCGAGAATGAGGATGCGCGGATTGCCCAGGATCGCCCGGGCGATCGAGATGCGCTGGCGCTCGCCCCCCGAGAGCGTGTGGCCCCGCTCGCCGACGATCGTGTCATAGCCGTGGGGCAGGCGGCAGATGAAATCGTGGGCGTTGGCCGCGCGCGAGGCTTCGATCACCGCCTCCAGCGTCGCCTCGGGCAGGCCGTAGCGGATGTTCTCCAGGATCGTCCCGTGGAAAAGGTGCGGGTCCTGGAGCACCATGCCGAGTTGGCGGCGGAAGTGGCCCGTGTCGAGTTCGTTCAGGTCCACGCCGTCGATCAGGATCCGGCCGGCCGAGGGCACGTAAAACCGCGCGATCAGGTTGACGAGTGTCGTCTTGCCCGACCCCGATGGGCCTACGAGGCCGATCATCTCGCCCGGCTGAACTTCGAACGAGATGCCCCGGATCACCTGGCGCACGCCGTCGTAGGCGAAGGTGACGTTTTCGAACGTGACGCGCCCCTCGACGGGGTCCAGACGCACCGGCTGCTCGGCGATGACCTTCACGGCGGACGGACCAATGGCCCTCACTTGCGCGTCCCCCTTGGTGTCAGGGAAGCCCACATATCCGCCGTCGGCGGACAACCAGCAGCGCGCGAGGCCCTGTCCCTCGGAAATCCTGAACCCGGACAAGAGCAAAAGCCGCACGATGGCAAGCGCGGCCGGGCTCTCCGTCTCCTTGCGCGCGGCATGGCGCATCGCTTGGCCGAGCTTCTCGATCTCGAGGACACTCAGACGTCGGGTCTTCTTCTTCCCGGCAAGCTTTCGAGCACCCTTGCTCGGATGCGCCTCGATGCGGTCCAGGCGCGTCGCGTGCCCGAGGATGCTCTGCAGC
>JAMCWS010000109.1:0-2031 GCA_023480605.1 bacterium | reverse complement strand
CAGCATGCGCGTCAGCATGCCGATGGTCTCCAACGGCTGAAAGAACATCCCCATGTAGAGCAGGAAGGCCATGAACGTGCCGAAGGTGAGGTGGGTCGCGGCGTCGGCCGGGCTCAGCACGCGCGGCAGCGCGAAAAACCACACCCCTAGGGCCATGACGTCCAGCCCCAGGATCATCCGCGGCCAGAACTTCGTCCAGACCGTGTGTATGCTGTTGAACTCCATCAGGCAGTTCTCGTTGCGGTCGTTGAAGCGCCCCACCTCGCGCCGCTCCTGGTTGAAGGCCTTGACCACCCGCATGCCGGGGATGGTGTCGCCCAGCACGTCGGTCAGGCCCGACCACTTGCGCCAGGCGCGCAGGAACAGGCGCTGCATCGTGCGGCTGTGCATGAAGAACGACGCCACCAGCACCGGCACCGGCAGCACCATCACCAGCCCCAGGCGCCAGTCCATGGCCACCAGCATGATCGAAAGGCCCACAAGCATGATCGAGGAAAGGGTGACCTCGACGACGCCGAATACAATGAAATCCCACAGGCGGTCGGTGTCGTGACTGACGCGGCTGATGATGCTGCCGGTCTGCTTGCTGGAGTAAAACGACAGCGAGAGCGTGTGCAGGTGTTCATAAAGTTTGCGGCGCAGGTCGCGGGCGACATATTCGCCCAGCACGGTCATTGCCCGCAGGCGCACCCACAGGCAGCCTTCACGGATGAGGTAGATCGTGGCGAGGGCGCCGATGACCACCCAGCCCAGCTTCATCGCCGCCGCGGCCGTGATCGCGCCGGCCTCGTAGGGGTGAACGATGTTGTCGATCAGGCGCTTGGTCACGTAAGGCGGCACGAGGCTAAGGGCCGTCATCGACGCCGCGGCCGTGAGGCCCAGCCCCAGGCGGCGGCGATAGGGCCGCAGGTAGGCCAACAGGCGCCACATGACGGCCAGGTTGTTGCCCGCCACCGAGGCCTGGGCCTCGCGCACCGGCCGGGCCAGCGCCTGTGCGTAAACCCGGTCGCCCTCGCCGGGTTCGAGCCGATAGCCCTTGAATTGCTGTTCAAGAACGAACTTGATGTTTTCGAACGCCCGGCGCTGGCGGTGGGTGTAGCGAATGACGGCCAGCGGCGGCTCGCCCGGTTCGCCCAACAGACTGAGGACGGTGCAGCTCAGTCCCGGCGTCTCGTGGAGCGTCTTGATGCGCGAGCGTTCGATGGTGGCGATGATCGGCGGCTGGCGGGCGGGCGCCGCCTGGGGGGGCGGCTTCCGCGCCGGTTCCGCCGCGCCCCTCTCGGGGGCGCGCATGGTGCGGACGATGGCGACCTGTTCGGGACCCAGGGCCAGCCAGTGCTGAACGAGCCGCTGCGCGGGATCGAGATCGATCATGGCATAGAGTTGAACGGGGCGGTCGCCCCAGGCCCGCTCGATGGCCTCGCGCACGTCGGCCGGCATCGCGGCCGGCTGATTGAGGTAATGGCTGACGATCTGGGCGTCGCTGGTGCGCCGGTCGGTTTCGGTAATCATGGTGGCCTTCCTCTCGAAGTCCGGTTGGTCGAGGCCAACTCGGGCAAGCGGTGCGCGGCGCGGCGCAGAGCGACCGGCGCGCGCGCCAAAAAAAAAGCCTTCCGGGAATCCCGCGGGGTTCCGGAAGGCGCGTGTCCATCGAATCATAGAGGCACTAGCCTTTCAAGGGGAACCCCCTTTGCCGCCGAATCGGACCGGCGAGACGCCCGGGCGCGTGAAAGCGCGACATAACATGCGGACCAGGCGGCGTGGCGATTCGCTCGCGGCGATGTCGGCGTCATTCATCCACATTGGGCGTCTCCTTTCCGAGGGTCGAATCGGCGCGAATCGATCGTCGATCCATCGTGCATCAACATGGCTTCGTAAACGGGCCTTCACCTCCTTGATAGGGAGGAAAAAAACCATTCGGCATAAAACATGGGGTGCTGCCCGCTTGTGCCAAAAGGGAACTATTTCAAAAATAACGCGAAAAGTCAAATCATAAACACACGCGAATCGAATTTGTTTTGGGTTTTCCGC